>DATNIH010000285.1:0-9356 GCA_035604515.1 Caulobacteraceae bacterium
GCCGAACTCGCCGGCCAGTTCCTCGCGGTTGTCGATCCGGCAGTCGGCGACCAGGGTCAGGTCGGCCGCGCGATCGCGGATCGGCTGCGCCTCGAACAGGTCCTCCTGGTTGACGCGCATCACGCAATGGCCGAGGCCGACGGGCCCCTCGACCGCGACCTTGCGACCATCCGGGCCGCGATGACGCAGGGTGGCGCCCATCCGCTCCAGGTCGCTGGCCGCGACCGCGCCGCCGTCGAACCGCAGGATGCCGAAGATCGCGCTCATGCGATCGCATTCCGAGCGGCGTCACCGTCCAACGTCAATCACGCGCTTCGCCGGGCTCGTCCTGCGGGCGCATCAGCGTCTTGCGCCCGTCGAACTTCTGGTCGGCGTAGGGCCCGTGGCGGTCGACGTAATGCAGGAACACCTGAACCAGCTCGTTTCCGGCGTAGGCGTCGCGCCAGTGAACGCAGTCGACGCCGCGATAGATCAGGGCGTCGCCCGGCGCGAGCAAGGCCGCGTGAACGCGTCCCGACGGACCCTCGACATGGATCGGCCAAGGCGCCGCCGGCGACTGGCCGAGGTTCAGGCTGACGCTTATCTCACAGGCCGGCCGGTCGCGATGGCGCGGCAGCGCATTGCCGCGGCGGTAGAGCCGGAAGAATGAGTAGGTGGGGTGAAGGCTGAGGCCGCACCGCGCCTCTATGTGCGGCCGCAGGTATTCGAGCAGACCGTCGAACGTTGGGTCGCCATAGCCTCCGAGACTATCGGGCGACACCTTGCCGCCAGGGCCGAGCAGCCGGCTCGCGAACTTGGTGTGCACATAGGACCAGAAGAACTCGGCCAGCGCAGCGTCGATCAAGTGGGGAGCGACGATGTAGCGCCGCTCGCGGAAGGCGTCCCGATCAGCAGGGTCAATCTGATCCAGCATGCCGGTCTTCGACCCCATATCGCCCTCTCGATTGCGGGTTTGCGCCTTCACCTGGCGTTCGGGTCGGCTTGGCGACACAGCCCAACGTGACGTGGAGGGAGCGACCGGGTCCGTTGTCACAGCTGTGCCAGTACCCCGACGGCAGGAACAGAATGTCTCCCTCCTGCAGCACAGTGTCGAGGATAGGGGGACTCTGAGGCGGGTCCACGGTAGCCATCGCCGCCGTGGGCTTGTGAGCTCGAGGCCCATAGACCCGCCACCGTTTGCTGCCTTCCACCTGGAGGACGATCAGGTGAAACAGATCGTAGTGGGACCCGAAAGCGCCCTGATCGCCGGTCGTCGCGATCGCGCCCGCATGGACGATGCGTAGCCCAAAGTTCGCGGCGTCGCGGCACGCGGCGGCAATGCTCGGCACATGCTCATTCAGTTTGACGATGATCATGCTCACGCCCTGCTCGAACAATCCCGCGAGCCGGTCCGGATTGAATCTGCCTTCGTCGAGGTAAAACGTCGAATCCACGGTCCTGCGGGCGTAGGTCACCCGGCAGCTCTCTGGCGCAATGACCGCGCCGTCGATCAGCGCCCACAGGCTGTCCCAGTTCAGCAGGGCGCCGAAGCGGTGTTCGCCGGATCCTCGCTGGTGTTTGAACGTCTGGCTGCGCCAGAGGGCGGAAACGTCGGCAGGCGCGAGCGGCGCGATCAGATCACTGAAGGCGATGGCGTCCTGCGTCACCAGCTCACCTCCGCGCTGCGTCAATCGCGGACGGCGGATCGAGTGCGACGGCGCCCTGCTCCGCCAGCTCCTTCAGAAAGCGCTCGACTTCGGCGCGGCAGACGTCGGGCGCGACCTCGAATTCGGCCTGCAGCTGTGCGCAAACCGCATCGATGTCCTGCGGCGTCTCGATCAGCTCCCAGATGCGCGCGCCGACTTCGCTCAGGCCGACGTAGTTGCCAGTGTTAGCGCTCATCATGACGAGTTCGTCGCCGACCTTCGCCGCGAGCCAGTCGCCCTGCTTGCCCACCATCACGCGGCTTTCTCCATCAGTTGCAGATCCACCCAGTGCTGTTCCAGCGACTCTACGACGTGCGGCAAGCTGTTGAAATCGAGCGCGCGCGTCAGATGAAACACGCCAGCCGCGTTGGCGACGGCGGTCGCCGCATGGAAGTAGCGCGCCTTCTGGTCCAGGCGCTCCACCAGCAGCGGCCGATAGGCGTTGCGGCCAATCAGGAGCGCAGCGTCGACGACGTTCGGCCGGTCGATGCCGGCCGCATGCGGCGGACGCGCTTCTCGCAGGATGTAGACGGCGCCCAGAGGCAGAGGCGCGCTGAAGACCTTGGCGGGCTCAACGTAGAACTTCTCCAGGCTGGTCCGGACGCGCGCGCCGCGGCGGGGCGCCAGCTTGAGGCGGTCGACGGCCTGCGCCCAGAGCTTCAGTTGACGCCCATCCGATTGCGCCAGCGGCGGGCCCGATCCGTCCAAGGTCAGCGCACAAAAGTCGTCGCTCATCAGCGGGTAGCCGCGCTCGGTCAGCGCGGCGGCCAGCGTCGACTTGCCCGCGCCCGAGGCGCCGCAGAACAGCACCGCCCTGCCGTGCGCCACCACCGCGCTGGCATGCAGCACGACCTGCTCGCGTTGATGCAGCAGAATGCCGAACACGGTTCCCAGGATGAACACCGGGACATCGGCGACGGATGCCGCCGACTCCGGCGCGACCACGATCTCGCGCCCGTCGTTGAGCAGGAAGCGGGCGACGCCAGGGATGTGCAACAGCAGCCGCTTGCCGGCGATCTGCCAGGTCACGCCGGCGGCGATGGCGTCCCCCAGGATTTGGGACACAGGCCCGCGCCGGATTGTCACCTCGGGCGCCGACGCCGGATCGATGGCCGTCAGCCCCGGCAGCTCTATCTCACTGGCGACCGACAGCCCTGAAATCCGGTAAAATCGCACCCGCCCGCTCCCCTTGCGTCCGCTGGGGCTAATACGGCCGATCGCCGATGATGGTGACCCGCTCCATGCGCCGCACGGCCGGCCAATAGTCCGAGGCGGCGTAATGCTGGCTGGCGCGATTGTCCCAGAAGGCGATCGAGTTGGTCTCCCAGCGAAACCGGCACTGATATTCGGGGATCGCCGCCTGAGCGTAGAGGTGCGCGAGCAGGGCGTCCGACCGCGCCTTCTCCATCCCCAGGATCTCCACCGTGAAGGCGGCGTTGACGTAGAGCGCCTTGCGCCCGGTCTCGGGATGGGTGCGCACGACCGGATGGTGCGGCTTGGGATAGGCCGCGTTGAAGGCCTCGATCTCGGCTTCGCTCTTGCCGCGGCGACGCATGCCGGCGCGGAAATGGGTGAAGTCGTGCACCGCCGCCGCGCCGTCGATCTCGGCCCTCACGTCGTCCGAGAGCCCCTCGTAAGCGGCGTACATGTCGGCGAACAGGGTGTCGCCGCCCACCGGCGGAACCTCGACCGCCCGCAGGATCGAACCAAGCGACGGCTCGAGCCGCCAGGTGACGTCGCTGTGCCAGGTGTTCTCGCGGCCGCGGCTGTCGCGGTCGTGGGTGATCGCCAGCACCTCCGGATAGCCGTCCTTGGCCGGCGCGAACGGGTGTTCCTCCAGCGCGCCGAAGTTGCGGGCGAAGGCGAGGTGCTGCTCGGTGGTGATGTCCTGGTCGCGGAAGAACAGCACCTTCCAGTCCAGCAGCGCCTGGCGCAGCGCCGTCTTGTCCGCCGACGAGAGCGGCGCGGCGAGGTCGATCCCTGACACCTCCGCCCCGATCGTCGGCGTCAGCGGCGCAAGACTGAGCTCCTCCACCCGGAGCGTGCGCACGAGCTGGTTCATCGGTGTCCTCCACGGGCGACGCTCGAAACCTAAGCGCGGCGGCGGGGCGGCGCAAACGCCGACTCGATGGGCCCGAGGCGCTTCGGTTACGCCTAAGCTCTTTCGCGGCTCTGGGCGGCTGGTTAGAGAGCGGTCATGACCACTGCGACCACCCTGTCCATTCCCCTCACCGCCGTCAGGCCCGGACGGTGGACCACGGTCGCCGGACCCGAATGGAGCAACCCCGGCGGCGGGCTTTGGGGCGGCTACGCCATCGGGCTTTGCATCCGGGTGCTGGAGGCGGAACCTGAGGCCCTGGGCGAGGCGCTCTCACTGACGCTCACCTACGCCGCCGGGCTGCCCGCGGGAGACCTCGACATCCGCACGCGGCGGCTGCGGCAGGGCGGCTCGGTCGGGGTGTGGGAAGTGGAGGTGCTGCCGGCCGGATCGGACCAGATCGGCGTGCACGGCGTCGTCACCATGGCGCGGCGGCCGATCACGCCCGACTTCGCCTTCGCCAAGATGCCCGCCGCGCCGGCGCCGGAGACCCTTCCGAGCCCCGATGCGCCTGAGTCGACGGCGCGACACTACGGCGCGTCGGCGTTCGAGCGGCGCACCCTGGAGGGATTCCCGCCCAAGCCGTCCGAGGATTCGCGGTCGCTGGCCTGGGTCCGCTCGCGGCGCGGGCCGCTGGACAAGGCGCTGCTGGGCATGATCACCGACAACTCGGCGCCGCGGGCGATGTATGCGCTAGGGCCGACGATCATGACCACCACCCTGTCGCTCACCGCCTACCTTCACGCGACCGTCGAGGAGCTGGCGCAGGTCGGCGACGACTTCATCCTGGTCGAATGCGAGGGCCGTGTCGGCGGCGGCGGCGCCTCGGACGAGCGCTCCAGCTACTGGCGCCGGGACGGCAAGCTGTTGGCCACTAGCGAGCAGCTGGCCTGGTACCGCGAGACCCGGCCCAGCTCGCCGGAATAGCCGCCGTTAGCTGGCGGCCGGCGCCGCATAGCCGGCGTAGGAGTCCTTGAGCGTCGCGTGGTTGAGCAGCATCTCCGCCTTCAGCGACGTCCCGCCGGCGTCGTAGATGCGCGAACGCACCCAATAGGATTCGGTCCGCCGGCTCTCCGACAGCGCCACGATCTCGCGGCGGATCAGATAGTCCTCGCCGACGAACAGCGGCCCGTCGATCATGCGGATCTCCTGGTCGGCGAACAGGCCGACCGCAGGGCCTTTCACCGGGAAACGCGCCGCGCCGCTTGAGTATTCGGCCAGTACGCTGACCATCTCGAGCGGGACGATCGCCCGCCCCCATGGCGAGCTCGACGCGTCCGAATACCAGGGCGAGGTCTCGGTGATCGCCTCGAGCTTCTGCTTGAGCGAGAACGGATACAGCGCGCCCATGTGCTGATCGGCGTCCATCCGCACCAACTCGTCCGCGGCGCCGGTCATGCCGACGCGCAGGTCCGCCAGGATCAGCAAGCGCTCAGGCGGGCGCAGCGCGGCCATCCGTTCGTCGAGCAGGGTCGGCCCGTCATCTGGGCCAAGACTGGCGCTGGCCTCGAGCACGGGCGTCCCGTCCTCCTTTTCGGCCCAGACCCGCGTCTTGAGCCCGCCCGCCGCCGGGATTTCGGCGAAGGCCCGAACCGCCTCGCCCTCGATCACCATGTTGAGGTAGTGCGACGAGATACAGCCGCGCTCGAACCACGCTTGTCCCCAGATCTGCTGCAGCAGTGGAGGGAACAGGCTGAAGTGGGTCGGCCCCTCGATCGGGCCCGCACGCAGTCCCAGCTTCTCGGCCGTGGCGTCGTCATGGATCGAGGTGTGCCCGCCGTACTCCTGGTCCGCCAGCATCTGCCGCGGGTGGCGCAGCGGGCCGTTCAGGATCATGGGCGTATTGAACATCGCGGTGTCCTCCGGTCGCAGCGGGCGCGCTATCCTAGGCCATGGCGGCCGCCGTTTGCGGGAACATCCGTTCCAGGCGTTGGCGGACGATCTGCTCGGCGCCGCTGACGATGCCCTCGATCAGTTCCTTGCAAGTCGGGATGTCGTGGATCAGCCCCACCACCATGCCGCAGGACCAGGCGCCGGCGTCCATCTCGCCGCGCTGCATGATCGCCGGATAGACGCCGGCCACCTCGGCGATGATGTCCTCGAACTTCAGGCCCGAGCCGAGCGTCTTTTCCTTCTCGATCAGCCGCTCGACGCCGGCGTTGGTCAGCACGCGTTCGGTATTGCGCAGCGAGCGCATGACCAGGCGGGTGTCGAGTTCGGAGGCGGCGACGATGGCCAGCTTCACGTTCTCATGGATCGGCGCTTCCCTCGTGGCCATGAAGCGGGTGCCCATGTTCATGCCCTCGGCGCCCAGCGCCAGGGCCGCCACCAGCGAACGCGCGTCGGCCATGCCGCCGGAGGCGACGAACGGGATCTTCAGCTCCTCGGCCGCGCGCGGCAGCAGGATGAAGTTGGGCACGTCGTCCTCGCCGGGGTGGCCGCCGCACTCGAACCCGTCGACGCTGATGGCGTCGCAGCCGATCGACTCGGCCTTCAGCGAGTGCCGCACCGAGGTGCACTTGTGGATCACCTTGATGCCGTTTTCCTTCAGCGCCGGCAGCCACTTCTGCGGATTGTTGCCGGCGGTCTCGACGATCTTCACCCCGCCGTCGATGATCGCCTGCACGTAGCCGGGGTAGTCCGGCGGCGTGACCGACGGCAGGAAGGTCAGGTTCACGCCGAACGGCTTGTCGGTCATCTCTCGGCAGCGGGCGATTTCGTTCGCCAGCAGCTCGGGCGTGCGCTGAGTGAGGCCGGTGATGATGCCGAGACCGCCGGCGTTCGAGACCGCCGCCGCCAGCTCGGCCAGGCCGACGAAGTGCATGCCGCCCTGGATGATCGGGTGCTCGATGCCGAACAGTTCTGTGATGCGCGTTTTCATGGTCGATCCCGGTTGGACGGTCCGCCGTCGTAGCGGCCGGGGCGGCGCCAGTACAAGCTAGGTTTTTTGCGGCCGAGCGTGGCTTTCCTCGGCGCCCATCATCTGGAATGCAGAGCGCGGCGCGGCCGCGGTATACGGTTGTTCGAGGCGCGGGCGGGAAAACGATCTGATGAGCGTCTGCGTTCTTGGCTCCCTGAACCTCGATCTGGTCTGCCGCGTGGCCGAGCTGCCGCGGCCCGGCGAGACGGTGATGGGCGGCGGCGTGGCGTGGCTCCCCGGCGGCAAGGGGGCGAACCAGGCGGTCGCCGCCGCCCGGTGCGCCGCTGGAACAAGGCTGATCGGCGCGGTGGGCTGGGACGAAGCGGGCGACAAACTGCTCGCGACGATGGCCGAGGCCGGCGTCGACACCGCCGCGGTGGTCAGGCTCGAAGGTCACCCAACTGGCCAGGCCTTCATCTGGGTCTCGGACGCCGGGGAGAACAGCATCGTCGTCGCCGGCGGCGCCAATCTGGCGGTCAGCGCGGCGATGCTCGAGGCGCCGCTGCCCGCCGATTGCCGGGTGCTGCTGGCGCAGCTCGAGACGCCGGTGGCCGCGATCGAGGCCCTGTTCGCCGGCGCGCCCGCAGGAAGGCTGCGGCTGCTCAACGCCGCGCCGGCGGTTCTCGAGGGCCGACGGCTGTTCCCGCTGGTCGACATCCTGATCGTCAATGAGACCGAGCTCGCCGCTTTCGCGACGGTTCCCGTCGTGGCCGACGACGTGGACGCGGTCGCGGCGGTCGCCCGCGGCTTGATCTCGCGCCCTGACCAGACCGTCGTGGTGACACTCGGCAAGGCGGGCGCCGTCGCTGTCGGCGCTGACCGGCGCATCATCGTGTCGGGGCGGACGGCGAAGGTCGTGGACACCACGGGGGCCGGCGACTGTTTCTGCGGCGTGCTGGCGGCGCGTCTCGACGAAGGCGCGGACCTCGCCGAGGCCTTGCAATGGGCGAACGCCGCCGCCGCGCTCTCCACCGAGCGGCCCGGCGCCGCGCCGTCGATGCCGACCCGCGCCGAGATCGTCAGGTCGCTGCAGGCCTGACGGCGCCGCCGCGCCGATATTCGCGGGGCGAGACGCCGTATTGCCGCCGGAACGCCCGGCTGAAGTGGGCCGAACCGTTGAAACCCCAGCGGAAGCAGATGGTCGAGATCGAGGTCTCGGCGTGGCGCGGGCTGAGCAGGTCGATTCGGCAGCGTTCCAGCCGGCGCAGGCGCACATAGCCGCTGAAGCTCTCGCCGGCGCTGGCGAACAGCTTCTGCAGGTAGCGCGGCGAGACCCCTTCGGCTTCGGCCGCGCGCCGCAGCGAAAGGTCCGGGTCGGCGAGCAGGGTCTCGATGGTCTGGCGCACCCGGTGCAGCTGCTGGGCGCGAACCGCCGCCGGCCCGCGCGCCGGCTGGGTCTCGCTGGCCAGGCACGCGACCAGGAACTCGGTGACCGCCAGCTCGATCGGGCGCAGCTGATCGTCGCTGAGCTCCTCGATCACCTCGGCGGTGGCGCGCAGCAGGCCGGAGAAGGCGTGGTTGACCCCGCTGGCGGCTGGCAGGCGGCCGACGCGAACGGCGCGCGGAGCCGCCAGCCGGTGGTCGAGCGCCACCCTCGGCACGGTGATCAGCAGGAGACGGAAGCGGCTGGTCAGACGCAGGGCGGCGGCCTGGCCGGTCGGCCCGAACACGATGTCGCCCACCGCCACGTCGGTCTCGCCACGCCCGTCGTCCAGCACCGCGGCGCCGTCGAGCAGGGTGGCGACCCAGACCGCAGCCGGCTGGTCCGGATTGCGACCGGAGATCTCCTGCGCGCCGGCGCTGACCAGCGAGAACTCCATGCCCATGGGCGAGACCAGCGAGATCACCGAGGCGTCGACGTCGGTGTCGTCCGAGCCCGGCCCCACCGGTAGGCGCAGGCGCATCATCGCTTCGCGCCAGGCCTGGCGCCGCTCGGCGTTGGGATACTGCTCGGTGGAGAACCGCCAGGCCTTCACGTCTTCTGGGGCGCAGCGGCGGACGCGAAGATGTCCCGCGGTGTGCGCACATGCACGCCCTGGCGGCCGTCGACCACCTGGGTGACGGCGAAGTCGGCGGCCACGCTCATCAGCGAATAGGCGTCGGGGCGCGAGAGGCCGACGTGCTCGGTGAGCAGGCCCAGCATCGCCAGCGAAGCCTCGCGCATGGCGACGTTCAGGTCCTCGTTAAAGCCATGCACGATCCAGTATTTCGGCGTCTCCAGCAGCGGGGCCGGGATGGCGAGGTCCTTCCTGAGCACGATCTGCATCAAGACGTTGAGCGAGGCCTCGATGGCGGTGCCGGAAAGCTCGCCGTCCCCCTGGCTCACGTGCGGGTCGCCGATCGAGAACAGGCCGCCCTCGACCTGAACCGTGTAGTACATCGTCGAGCCCGCGCCGATGCGCCAGTTGTCGATGTTACCGCCATGGGCGCCTGGCGGGATGGTGCTGACGCGACCCTTGACGTCGGGCGCCACGCCGGCGGTGCCGAGGTGCGGCCGGGCCGGGATGCGCACGCCCTGCAACGCCGGTTGGCGGTCGCAGACAGGGCAATGGGTGATCGTGCCGGGGACCAGGTACTGGCCCGGGAAGTCGTAGGCGTAGAGCGCCTCGGCGTAGCCGGTGTTGGCGTCGAGCTGGTAGATCGTCACCCGCTC
>DATNIH010000286.1:0-2716 GCA_035604515.1 Caulobacteraceae bacterium
CGGCCGGACGACTACTTCGCCGACCCGTCGCGCTATCCCGACTTCGCGGCCAGCCAGTTCGCCGGCATCCGCGTCTTCCCCTATCGCGACTGGGCGCTGAACGCGCTGCCGGTCTATCCGGACCTCACCGACGCGGCCGAGGGGTTTCTGGGGGCCAGCGACGTCGAGATCTACAAGATCGAGCTCTGGGCCAAGTACGCCGGGGCGGTCGACTACGACCAGCCGCACCACCGCGACTACGGCAACCACACGCTGGTGGTGCCTCGGCAGGACGGCGTCCATACCCAGATGACCACCTTCATCCTGCTCTCCGACGTCACCGAGGCGGACGCGCCCACCAAGCTGGTTCCGCTGGAGCACTACCGCGAGCTGCCGCTGGCGCAGCGACGTCAGCCGATGGGCGCCTTGTTCGACAAGGAAGTGCCGATCTGCGGGCCGGCGGGCTCGCTGATGATCTACAAGACCGACGTGCTGCATCGCGGCTCGGCCTTCACGGCGCCGGGCCGCTCGCGTTTCGCCATGCTGATCGACATGCAGCAGCGCGGCTGGCCCTGGAACGGCAAGATGAGCTGGCCGGATCGGGCCGGCCAGGAGGCCATGGGCGGGGCGCTGGAGCGCATGACGCCGCGCCAGCGCGATCTGTTCGGCTGGCCACCGCCCGGCAGCCCCTACTGGAACGCCCAGACCCTGCGCGACGTAGCCGCCCGCTATCCGGGCATGGACATCACCCCGTACGCCGAGGGGGTCGAGCGCACCACGGCCAAGGATGCGATATAAGTTGCGAATCTTTGTGTCTTGAGGACGGCCGACCCGAGTAGACCGTCGATATTGGGCAGGGGTGTCCAGAGAAGCCAAGCAGGTTGTTCGCGTCCAAATTGAGGAAGTCGCCTGGCGCGATGCTTTTGTTAAGACGCTTTTGACTCTGTCTCAAAAAAGCCTAAAAGTCGCCACGGGACATTCGATTACGGCCGTTATGGCCGATGGGGTCATCTATGAAGTGGGTTCGTCAGGCGCTCTTTGCGTCAGCGCTGATCGGTGCGGCTGCAGTCGGTTCGTCGGCGCTCGCCGATACGTATTGGATCAGCCATACCGGTACGCTCCCCGGTAACTGGGAGTCCCTGGACGTCGCGGGCTTTGACACCAATGCGCCGGCCGTCGGGATAGTGTTCACCATAGCAAGTGGCTCGCCCACGGGCGTCGCGGGCACAAATATACTCGTACTCTGCGACGACCTCTTCCACACCGTGTCGGTGCCGGTGGATTATTCCGGGCACCCGCTTATCTATAACAGCGAAAACCTCAACGGTAACTTCTACTACACCAGCGGGGGCACGCAGAACTTCGACCTGGCGCAGGCGAGCAAGCTCGGGCAGTTGGTGACCGAGGCGCAGGATATCAATACGAACGGCGGCAGTGCGGCGCCATCCGATGTCGCCCTCCTGGGCCTCACCCCGGATCAGGAGATCGCCGCCATTCAAGGGGCGATCTGGGGCATCGAGTACAAGACCACCGTGACCGACAACGACAGCACCCCGAACTTCGACACCGCCATCACTGATTTCGAGGCCTTTCCCACGGACCTCACGACGGACGGCATCGGCCTCTATTCCACCAACGGCACGCAGAACCAGCTGCTTGGCGTTCCGCTCGGTACCGAAGGCGGGCCCGGCGGCATCCCGGAACCGGCGGCCTGGCTGACGATGCTGCTCGGCATCACGGCGGCTGGCGCCCTGCTGCGTCGCAGCCGCGCGCTGTCCGCCGTCGTCGCCTGACGGACCCCGGCGAAGACGCCGACATCGTGGACGGGGTTGTTCGGCTCTAGGCGCTTGTCCAGCTTGGCTGTTCGGGCCTAATCGCGCGAATGCCGATCGACCAGCCGACCGACGTCGCACCCCTGGTGGTGCAGACGGCCCAACTGCCACCGGCGGCTGGCGATCCGGCGTTCTCGATCGTCGTGATCGACCCGAAGGTCCTGCAGGTCAGCGACCGGCTCGACGACGCGCTGGCCGCCGCGCCCGGCTTCTCACTGTTCCGCCGCACTTCCAGCCTCGGCGCCAATCCGACCACCCAGGGCGTCTCGCTGCGCGGCATCGCCGGTTCGGGGGCGAGCCGCGCGCTGGTGACGCTGGACGGCGTGCCGCAGAACGACCCGTTCGGCGGCTGGGTGATCTGGACCGGTCTGCCGACGGAGGCGATCGCCGGCGCGACGCTGGTGCGCGGCGCGGGCGCCGGGCCTTACGGCGCCGGCGCGCTGACCGGCGTCGTCGCGCTGCAACAGCCGGCCCACGTCGACGGCGGCTTTCAGGGCGAGGTCGAAGGCGGCTCGCTCGGCTACGCCCGCGCCGCCGGCATCGGCGAGGCCGATTTCGGCAAGAGCCGGCTGTTCCTCGACGCTTCGGGCGAGACCAGCGACGGCTGGATTCCGGTGATCCAGGGGCGCGGCGCCGCCGACCAGAAGCTCACCCTGCACGACTGGAGCGCCGCCGAGCGGATCGAGACCGACCTGAACGGTCTGCTGCTCTCCGAGCGCATCGGCGGCTTCGACGAACGTCGCGGGGCGGGGACGGTGCTCGCCAATGCCGAGGCGCAGGGCGTGCAGGGCAGCCTGACGCTGGTAAAGCCGCCGGGCGACGCCCAGCTCGGCTGGCGGCTGCAGGGCTGGGTTTCGGGCTCCAACCTGGTCAACAGCACCGCCTCGGTGTCCGCCAATCGCAAC
>DATNIH010000287.1:0-16412 GCA_035604515.1 Caulobacteraceae bacterium
TCTCAGTTTGAAATACGCCGCCGTTGACAAGCATGGCGTGACACGCTTCGCGATGTGCTCGGCCCCGGAGGTGACCTGGACAGCGTCTGGCTTCCAGAGGCTGAATGCGTTGACCGGGCCCCCCGACCACGATTGACACGAACGGCAATGACAGTAGCCCATCGCCTCTGGAGTGCCGGTCACCTCCAGCTGGACGTTGCCGCAAAAGCAGCTTCCAACGTGGGGCATCGTTTCTCCTCGCCAAGTTGCGCCCTCCCGTACCTCCGCCGAAACTGACGGCGAAGGCACGGGCAGACGTGAGAACCAGCTTCAGCGGCTCGCCAACTCGGATGAACGCCGGCCCCCGTCCGCATAGAGCGCGGTGACGACGGGGCTGTTGATCGACGAAACAGCGCGCTCGACGGCCGCCGGCACGCACGCTCGGTAGATCGCGACCCGCTGCAGGTCCACGATGTTCGGCGCGGGGCCGCAAACCGACACGGCGGCGCTGTGGATACGCTGGAGCGCGACCATTGCCCCCGGTTGTCCGGTCAAGTTGAGGTCGGCGAGCGAGACGCGGACCGATGCCGCGTCCAGGTCGGGTGATGCGGCCTGGGCGTTGACGCCGACTAGGGCGGCTGTAAGCGCGGCGAGGCCGGTCGAAACGAGCTTGGATATCATTGTGTCGTCCCTTGGCTGTGCGGCGCAGGTGGCGCGCCGGTTGGACAAGAAGGAAGCGCGACGCCGCGGCCTTCGACAGGACGTCAACCTGATGAAATGCCGATCAAAGCCTGACCACGCCTGATGATATTCAGGTTCACCGAGCCGGGCGTGTGCGCTCGAGGCACGCTCGGCGGCGACCACGATGCAGACTTCTGGTGAGAGTGGGTTTCGCCTGGTCGCCACTAGGGCTGACGAGCGGGAGCGAACGCCCTACGTTGGCAATGACCGATGGGCGGGCGTCCGTGACAGACTCAGGTAACAGAACCACACCCGATCACGAGGCGAACGCCCAGACCGAGCGGATCAGTCTGGGGCGCGAGGCCCCGATCAGATTGGGCGCGCTCCGAATTGAGCCGGCCCGCCGGAGCGTCACACGCGACGATGGCTGCGAGGAGGTCGTCGAACCGCGGGTGATGCAGGTGCTCGTCGCCCTGGCTAAGGCCGAAGGCCAGATCCTATCGCGCGACGATCTACTGATGTCATGCTGGTCAGGTGTCGTGGTGGGCGAAGACGCGCTCAACCGCGTGATTGCCCGGCTCAGGCGTGTCGCGGATCGTTTGGGCGAGTTTCAGATCGAGACGATCACCAAGGTTGGATACCGCCTGAAGCCAGCCGACCTGCATCCAGAAGAAGACGTGCACATCCAGCCCCGCGCCAAAGCAGAGCGGCACAGGGCGTCAATTCTCGTGCTGCCATTCGCCAACATGAGCGGAGACTCCGAGCAGGATTACTTCAGTGATGGGGTCAGCGAGGACATCATCACCGATCTCACCAAGGTCTCGGCTCTGGCGGTGGTTGCTCGGCACACGGCCTTCACGTTCAAGGGCAAAGCCGTCGACGTGGCCCAAACCGCCCGGGACCTGAAGGTCAGCCATGTACTGGAGGGCAGCGTGCGCAAGTCGGGCGACCGGGTGCGTATCACCGCTCAGCTGATAGACGGCGCCACAGGCAATCACACTTGGGCCGAACGCTACGATCGGGACCTCAACGACATCTTCGCTCTACAGGACGAGATCTCGGAGGCCATCGTTGTCGCGCTGAAGCTCAAGCTCCTTCCAGAGGAGAAGAGAGCGATCGAGCGGCGGGGGACCTTCAGTCCGGAGGCGTACGACCTCTACCTGATGGCCTGTGAGTATCTGGCCAGCGGCAACCACGGCGACGCCCGGATGGCCGAGGCCGTCGTCAGCCTCTGCCGCCGAGCCACCCTCATCGATCCGGACTATGCCCGGGCGTGGGCGCTGATGGCGGTTGCGCTCACGTCGCTGCACTTCGTAGGCGGGAAGCCCGAAGACGGCTTGGAAGCGGCCGAACACGCCCTCTCATTAGACGACGGCCTGGCTGAGGCTCACGCCGTCAAAGCCAGGCACCTCTTTCGCTTAGGGCGCCCCGCGGACGCGGCGGCGGAGATCGATATCGCCCTTCGTCTAGACCCTGAGTCCTTTGAAGTGAACTCGAGCGCCGGCGGCCTCAGTTTCAGACAGCGGAAGTGGAAGGACGCCATTCGCTACCTCGAGAAGGCGACAGCGTTAATGGACACAGCCTTCGGCCCACCGTCGGCATTGATTGCCTGCTACGCCGCTATCAGCGACAAGGCCGGCGTCCGGCGCGCCGCGGCAACGACACTCGCGCGCGCCGAAAGCGCTCTCGCCCAGGACCGCACCAACGGATCGGCGATCGGAAACGTGGTCACGGCCTTGGCCGCCCTTGGCGAGGAGGAACGAGCAAGAGATTGGAGCCGTCGCGCTCTAATGCTCGATCCTGATAATCTGGAGATGCGCCTAGACATCGCAAGCGCTGCTTGCGCGTTTCTGAACGATGCCAGCACGGCGCTCGAGTTGCTTGGCCCCTACATCGCTAATGCCCGTCCGAATGACCTGGCTTGGGTCAAGATTGACCCTAACTTGGACTCCCTTCGCGAGGACCCGCGTTTCCAAGCGATGATAGCGGCGGCTGAGCAGCGCCTGATGAGGGGCAGGCAAGAGGCACCCTAGACGAACCCTTCGGAGCGGCCGCCGTGTCCCTTAGCGGGCCTCAGCGAGCCTACCCTGGAAGATGCCTGCGACTTCGCTGCAGTGTCCGCATTGGGTCGATAGCGGTCAACGGCTGCACGCCCGGAAGCGGAAGTTCGCGCCGAGCGACAAGCCGACCCCGGTTTTGGGGCGTCGCCACACTGAGTCAGGCCCGAGACCTCTGTCGCCGAAATCGCTCCTGTAATCGCCGACCAAGCGTTACAGTTGCGCAGCGACTCACGTTCGAGACTTGCCATGGCCAAGAAGCCCGCACCGAAATCCGCCGCCAAAACAAAGCCCGCTGCAAAGGCGAAAGCGGCCGCAAAGAAGTCCGCCAAGAAGAAATAGGTCTCCCGACAGCCGCGGCGGCTCGGCCGAAGCTAGCGAGCCTCGGGGAGGTCGCTCACGCGATGCGGTCAGAGGCGGTCTCACCTTGGTCGAGTTGATCCGCCGGGCACCTAACTCTGCCTCGCGCTTTGCCCGCTTTGGGTCGATAGCAGACATCGGCGCACGGACGGAAAGCGGACATGCGAGCGCCGTGCTCACTCTCTTCCGAACATGTTCTTGAGCGTCTCCAAGCCCTCGATGCGTTCGGCCTCTGTCAAGTCCGACCAGAGCGACAAGATGTCATCCGCCTTTGCCGGCCCGCCTTTGATCAGCTCCTCCGGGGTGCAACCCAGTACCGTGGTTGCAGCGGAAATGATCTCCTGACGATACGGTCGTTTGCCCGTCTCGATCATCGATAGGTAGCTGCGCGTGATTCCGATTTGTTCGGCGAGGTCATGCTGGGTCAAACCGCGATGTTTGCGCCACTCACGAATGAAGTGGGCCGATCGCGCGGCCCCTCCTTGCCGCATCCGCAACTGATTGAATTTGGCCACGAGATCAATGGCCTCCACGACTACGAAGCCTATGGAATTTTCCGCGAGGCTTATTGGCTCGCCTTGATTTCTGTCAATCAAAGGGGTGTCGGCCGACCGGACTCCGCCGATCAAGGGGGGCTGGGGCGACAGGTTCCTAGACCGAGCACGTTCGCGCAGGTCCGCCAGCGATCCCGATTTCGATAACATCAGTTGCGCTCGCCCTCTGGTCCTGGCGAAGGCAAGGGCTAAGGTCGGAGCGATGTCTGAGCGATGTGACGTGGCGATCGTCGGTGGGGGTGGCATGGGCGCCGCCACGGCCTATTTCCTTTCCGCGCTCGGCGGGGGACGCCTGACGATTGAGGTTTCCGAGCCGGATCCGACCTATGCGCGCGCGGCGACAGCGCTGGCCGCCGGCGGCATCCGTCAGCAGTTCTCGACGCCCGAGAACGTCCTGATGTCGCAGTTCGGATATCGCTTCCTGGAGGAGATCGGAGAGACCCTGGCTGTGGGGGGAGAGCGCCCCGACGTCGGCCTGACGCCGCGGCCTTACCTGCGTCTCGCGCCCGCCGACGCGCGCGAGCGCCTTCGTGCACAGGTCGCGCTCCAGTGCAGCCTAGGCGCCGGGTCCTCCTGGCTCGAACCTTCCGATGTCGGTGCCCGATACCCATGGATGAGCCTCGCCGGCGTCTCGGCCGCGGTGCTGGGCGGCCGCGGCGAAGGCACGTTCGATCCCTACACCCTCCTGCAGGCGCTGAGGCGGAAGAGCCAAGCGAGCGGCGCCAGATACCGCCCGGCCGCCGTGATCGGCATGGGGCCTGCGGCCGAGGACGGCGCGATCGGGACGCTGCGTCTCGGCGACGGATCGGACGTGGCCTTCGGCGTGGTGGTCAACGCCGCCGGTCCCCGAGCCGCGAGCGTGGCGGCGATGGCCGGGCTCGATCTCCCGGTCGAAGCGATCAAGGCGCACAGCTTCGTGTTCCGCGCTGAAGATCCTGTCCGCGATTGCCCGATCGTTCTGGACCAAGTCCTGGGGCTGCAACTGAAACCGGAAGGCGAGCTCTTCGTCTGCGCCGTGCCGCGCGCCGACCCGGCGGCTGGACCCGACGACTTCGACGTCGACCACGACCTCTTCGAGGCCGAGGCCTGGCCGCGCCTGGTTGCGCGCGTGCCGCAGTTCGATCGTCTCCGGCTGATTCGCGCTTGGGTCGGCCATGTCGAGCGAAACCGGCTGGACGGCAATCCAATCCTAGGTCTGCATCCCGAGCGCCCGAACGTCTATTTCATCACGGGTTTCAGCGGGCACGGCGCGCAGCACATCCCGGCGGCGGGGCGGGCGATCGCTGAACTCATTCTCTTCGGCGAATATCGCAGCCTCGACCTGTCGCGGCTGGGCTGGGATCGGGTCATTCGCGCCGAGCCTCTGGCGGAGGGCGTCTAGGGCTCGCGCGTTTCTTCCGCAGCAAGGTCCCTGCTGAGTTGATCCAGGACTCGGTAGGCCGGCAGAACATGATTTACCGAAGCGATCGGCTCTCGGCCGTCGCGAATGGCCGACAGAAAGGCCCGATCTTGCAGCTCGACGCCGTCCTTTGACTCCGCCCCCTGCGAAACGTCGATCGGACGGTGCCAGCCATCGAACAGGTCGTCGTAGCGAGCGACGTAGGTCCCACGATCGCAAATATAGCGAAACGTAGAGCCGAGCGGACCGTCGTTGTTGAACGACAGCGACAGCGAGCAGATCGCTCCACCGGGCGCCTTGAGCTGGATCGACATGTCCATGGCGATGCCGAGTTTGGCGTCGATAGGCCCCTGAATCGCTCTTGCGACGCTCGCCGTCTCTCCCGTCTGGTAATGGAACAGATCGACCGTGTGGGCGGCGTGGTGCCACAAAAGATGGTCTGTCCAGCTACGGGGCTGGCCCAGCGCATTGATGTTCTCTCGGCGCAGGAAGTGGGTTTGAGCCTCGAGCTGGTACAGCACGAGCGCGCCGCGCTGAATCTCCCTGTGGATCCAAAGGTGCGAGGGGTTGAACCTGCGCGTGTGCCCGGCCATGGCGACAAGACCGGTCTGGTTTTTGACGGCCACCAGCCGTTCGGCGTCGGCCAGATTGTCCGCCATCGGGATCTCGACTTCGACAGGACGTCCAGCCTCGAGGCACGTGATAGCCTGGGCGGCGTGCAGGGGTGTCGGTGTCGCCAGAACAACTGCCTCGACGTCGGCACGGGCGAGGCAGTCGTCGAGCCCGATCGTCCAGTTTGCGATCCCGAACCGCGCCGCAACAGACGCAGTCGTGGCCGGGTCGGCGCCGGCTAGACAGACGACCTCGACGCCCTCGATAGCACCGAGCGCCTCCAGATGTTTGACCCCAAATGCGCCTTCGCCCACGACAGCGATCTTCATGACCTCGACCCTGAACACCTTGAAATCTGAAGAGGTGTATCAATTGACTTTCGCACACTGTACGCAATGATCGAAGCTCCGGGGGTCACTCAAACACGACCCGGCGAGGCCTACTGCAGCGCATCGCGCGATGCATTGGACCAGGGATCGGATGACGCAAGCGGAGGTCACCAACAAAGCGCTCGAGGGTGAGTACGCCAAGGTGGCTCGCCGACTGCGCGACGCTTACAAAGCGGGCGCCGTCGATCCGCTGCGCGACATCCTGGAGCCAACCGACGTCGCCGGCGCCTACGCCGTGCAATCGATCAACACGCGCCTCTGGCAGGCCGAGGGCCGGAGGATCGCGGGTCGAAAGATCGGGCTGACCGCCGAGGCGGTGCAGAAGCAACTGGGCGTCGACAGGCCCGACTACGGCGTGCTGTTCGAGGATATGCGCGTCGCCAGCGGCGCTCGTCTCAAAGCCTCGCAGCTGATCCAACCGAAGGCGGAGGCGGAGGTGGCGATCATGCTGGCCCGCGGCCTCGATAAACGGGATGCGACACCGGAAGACGTGTTCAACGCTGCGGACTACGCGGTCGCTGCTATCGAGATCGTCGACAGCCGCATCAAGGATTGGCGCATCACCTTCGCCGACACCGTCGCTGATAACGGCTCGGCCGCCTTCTTCGTGCTGGGAGACGAGAAGAAGCGCCTCGCCGGCCTCGACCTGCGCACGTGCGGCATGGCCATGGAGGTCAACGGCCGTGTCGCATCCCTCGGCGCGGGCGTCGCGTGCATGGGTCATCCGCTGATCGCCGCCGCCTGGCTCGCCCGAACGCTCGCGGATGTCGGCGAAGGGTTGTGCGCGGGCGACGTCATCCTGACAGGCGCGCTTGGGCCGATGACCGACATCGCGCCTGGCGACCACATCGAGGCCGCTATTGGCGGCGTGGGCGCCGTGTCGTTCACCTTGGAAGCGTGAGGCGCGCGGCATGATCTCTGTGGCCATTATCGGAACCGGCAACATCGGGACGGACCTGATGATCAAGATCATCAGGCTCTCGAAGATCCTCAAGGTCACAGCGTTCGTCGGGATCGACCCGGACTCAGATGGTCTCAGGCGCGCCGCGGAGTTCGGCATTGCAACAACGTCGGACGGCATCGACGGGCTGGTCCGGATGCCGGAGTTTCGCGACATCGACATCGTCTTCGATGCGACCTCCGCCGCCGCGCATGCCAGGCACGATGCGGTCCTGCGCGAGCACGGCAAGCGCATCGTTGACCTGACCCCGGCCGCGATCGGGCCTTACACCATCCCGCCGGTGAACGGCGAGGCCAACCTCGACGAGCCCAACGTCAATATGGTGAGCTGTGGCGGGCAGGCGACAGTCCCGATTGTCAGCGCCGTGAACCGAGTTACGCCGGTGCACTACGGCGAGATCGTCGCATCGATCGCCTCAAAGTCGGCCGGCCCCGGCACGCGAGCCAATATCGACGAGTTCACCCAGACCACCGCGCGGGCGATCGAGGTGCTGGGCGGCGCTGAGCGAGGCAAGGCGATCATCGTCCTTAACCCCGCCGAACCGCCGCTGATCATGCGCGACACGGTCTACTGCCTAACCGGCGACGCCGACCAAGCCGCGATCCAGGAGTCGATCGAGCGCATGGTCGCCGAGGTCCAAACCTACGTGCCAGGCTATCGCCTCAAGCAGCAGGTGCAGTTCGAACGCTTGGGCGGAAACAGGCCGCTGCGCATTCCGGAGATGGACCGCGAGTTCATCGGCCTCAAGGTCAGCGTCTTCCTGGAGGTTGAAGGAGCTGGCCACTACCTGCCGAAATACGCAGGCAACCTCGACATCATGACCTCGGCGGCGCTCGTTACCGCAGAAAGGATCGCGGAGCGCCTGCCGGAGCGCGCGCCAGCATGAGCTTCGATCCCAAGACCACGAAGCTGTACATTCAGGACGTGACCCTCCGCGACGGCATGCATGCAATCCGCCATCGCTACGGCTTGGACGACGTGCGCAAGATCGCCAGCGCGCTCGACTCAGCTGGAGTCGACGCGATTGAGATCGCCCATGGCGATGGCCTTGCGGGATCTTCCTTCAACTACGGCTTCGGCGCCGAGACCGACTGGGCGTGGATCGAGGCCGTCGGCTCGGCGATCAAACATGCGCGGCTAACCACGCTTCTGCTGCCCGGGATTGGGACTGTTCACGATCTGAAGCGCGCCTACGACCTTGGGGTCCGGTCGGTGCGCGTAGCGACCCACTGCACCGAAGCAGACGTCGCCAAGCAGCACATCGGCTATGCGCGCTCGCTGGGCATGGACGTGGCGGGTTTTCTTATGATGAGCCACATGATCCCGCCTGACGCGCTCGCCAAGCAGGCGCTGCTCATGGAGTCCTACGGCGCCCACTGCGTCTACGTGACCGACAGCGGAGGCGCGATGACGATGGACGACGTTGCGGCCAAGCTGCAGGCCTACGATCGTGTGCTGAAGCCGGAGACCGAGCGGGGCATCCACGCCCATCACAATCTTTCGCTGGGCGTGGCCAACTCGATCGTAGCGGTGCAGAACGGCGCGATCCGGGTGGACGCCTCCCTCGCCGGCATGGGCGCCGGCGCCGGCAACGCGCCGCTCGAAGTCTTCATCGCCACTGCCGACGTCTATGGCTGGCGGCATGGCTGCGACCTCTTCCCACTAATGGACGCCGCCGAGGACCTGATCCGGCCGCTGCAGGATCGGCCGGTGCGCGTCGACCGCGAAACCCTCAGCCTCGGCTACGCTGGAGTCTACTCAAGCTTCCTTCGCCACGCGGAGAAGGCTGCCCAAGACTTCGGCCTCGACACGCGTACGATTCTGGTCGAGCTAGGGCGTCGCCGGATGGTGGGCGGGCAGGAGGATATGATCACCGACGTCGCTCTCGACCTGTTGAAGCAAGGCGAGGCGGACCAAGCCTCGCTCCGCGGCTAGAGGGCGTCCATGGCGCGTGCGCGAAGGGTCGTGCCGGTGGAACGGCTACGCGACCAAGTCTATCGACTAATCCGTGACGACTTAAGAGCCGGCGCGCTCGAGCCTGGCCAGCGCATCGTCGAGAGCGAGCTTGCAGAGCGGTACAACGTTTCTCGCACGCCGGTGCGCGAGGCGCTGCTGCAGCTCTCCGAGGACGGGCTTTTGATCAGCGCGTCCGATCGGGG
This sequence comes from Caulobacteraceae bacterium, assembly GCA_035604515.1. Taxonomy (GTDB): domain Bacteria; phylum Pseudomonadota; class Alphaproteobacteria; order Caulobacterales; family Caulobacteraceae; genus Acaudatibacter. The sequence goes on from DATNIH010000287.1 coordinate 9,152, forward strand.
CTACGCCGTCGTGGTCGACAGCCAGACCGCGCATGAGCATCGACACGAGGTGCGCGATCTGATCGATCCGCAATTGGCGCACCACGCTGCGCTCGACAGCTCGCCCGATCAGAAAAAGGCGCTCGCCAAGGCCCACGAGCGTCAGCGGGCCGCGCATGAGAAGGGGCAAGTCGCCGGCTTTGTCGAGGCGAACGAGCGCTTCCGCGAGCGGCTGCGCGTCATGTGCGCCAACGCCTTCCTGGCGCAATGCAGCGCGTTGGTGGACGACCAGGCGCAGTGGGCGCGTTCCACCGCATTCGCGCGCGAGGACTACCGCGAACTTGAGCTAAAGCACGACGCATACCTAGTCGCTGCTATCTCCAGCGGCGACGCCGCCGCCGCCGAAGCGGTCATGCGACGCTACGTGGACGCGATACGCAGGGCAGCTTGAGCGAGGGCCCGACGCGTTGACGCTGTCGAAAGCGGTCGTATACGGTATGCAGCGAGCGCGAGGGGAGCGATGAGCAGATTCAGCCCGCTGTCAAGCCACCGCCAAGGCTTCGCGACGGCATGATCGAGCGCGAGCCGTTGGAGCGCGCAGACCAGATCGTCGTGATCATCGGCGCTGGGCTTGCGGGCTTACGTGTCGCCGAGGGCCTGCGTGGCGCCGGGTTCCCAGGGCGCGTGGTCCTCGTGGGCGACGAGCCGCACGAGCCCTATGATCGGCCGCCGCTCTCAAAGGCCGTGCTCGAGATCGAAGGCCATGAACACGCCATAGCGCTTGCGCCGGGAGACATGCTGGCGGCGCTGACCCTGGAGCTTCGCTTAGGCGAGCCGGCCGTAAGCATCGACCGCGGACAGCGCGCGGTGACCCTGCGAAGCGGCGAGCGCCTCGGCTACGACCGCCTGGTGCTCGCGACTGGGTCGCGCTTGCGCACGCTCGCGCTGCTGCCGCCGAGCGCGCCGGGCGTCCATTATCTACGCACGCTCGACGATGCGGTCGCATTGCGCGCCGCGCTAACGACAGGCCGGCGCGTCGCGATCATCGGCGGCGGCGTCATCGGCCTCGAGGTGGCGGCGACAGCCCGGGGGCTGGGCTGCGGCGTGACAGTGATCGAGGCCGCGGATCGGCCGATGGCGCGCACGACCTCACCGCCAATCTCAAGCTTCTTCACGAACAGGCATCGACGCGAGGGCGTGGACATTCGGCTTGGCGTCACCGTTGCGGCGGCGGAGAAGACCGCGGATGGCGTTCAACTGCAGCTCTCATCCGGTGAGACCGTACAAGCCGAGACCGTGGTGGTCGGCGTCGGTGTGGTGACCAATGTGGAACTTGCGGCGGCGGCTGGGTTGGACCTTCGCGACGGAGGCGTTCTCGTCGACGGATTTGGCACCACGAGCGATCGCCGGATTTACGCCGCAGGCGAGGTGGCCACGCACTTCAACGCGCGCGACGGCGGACATGATCGCCAGGACACCTGGAACCACGCCGCCGCCCATGGCGAGCACGTGGGCCGCTCGATGATCGCCGCAGGCGAACCCTATGCGGAGACGCCGTCGTACTGGTCCGACCAGTACGACATCAATCTACAGATTGTCGGCGCGACGCTCGGCGAGATCGACGTGGTGCGGGGCGATCCCGACGACGGGCGATTCCTGGTCTTTCATCTTAAGGACGGGCGCATCGCCGGCGTGAGCGCCGTGAACGCGGTCCGAGATCTCCGCGCCGCCCGCCGCCTGATCGGGCGCCGCGCCAAGCCCGACGAACTCGCGGACGCGAACGCGGATCTGACCGCGATCGCGTTGGACTAGCCAACTAATTCAGGTCTGCGAACAACTCGTCGCCGATGACGACGACCTCGTAGGTCTTGAGCGGCAACCGGCACGGAAGAGCGGCCGGCTTGCCGGTGCGTATGTCGAACGCGCCGCCATGCATTGGGCAATGGATGATGCCATCGACGACGTCGCCGTAGGAGAGTGACACCAGGCCGTGGGTGCAAAGGTCGTCTGTCGCATAGAACTGGCCATCCAGCCGATAGACGGCGTATTCCGCGTCTCTCTCGGGCGGGGCGACCTGTTTGACGCCTTGTTCGGGGACATCGGCCGCGCGGCAAAGACGTGTAAGCATCTGCTGCTCGCGGTCGATCTCTCTAACGGATTCGGTCATCTTGCATGCAGTATACTGAGGCAAGTATCGGCTTCAAGGCCGCTCAGGCGGGGGATTCACGACGAAGGCGCTGGAGACAAGGTTGACGAGCAGGGTTGGCGTCGCCGGATTGGGCGTGATCGGGGCCCGGGTCGCCCAACGGCTCACCGAGGGCGCTGAGGGTCTGACCCTCGTCGCGGTCGCGAGCGGAGACCAGCGGAAGGCCGAACGCACGCTTGCCGAAATCGGCGCAAGGGTTCCCGTGGTCTCGCCGGACGCTCTCGCAGCGCAGTGCGACGTCATCGTTGAGTGCGCCCCGACGCAGGCATTCTCGGGTATTGCAGAACCAGCGCTGAGGGCTGGGCGGATCCTCGTCACCGTCAGCGCCGCGGCCCTTATCGAGCACATGGAGATGGTCGATCTTGCGCGCGCCAACGGCGGTCGCATCATCATGGCGACCGGCGCGTTGCTCGGGCTCGACGCGGTGCGGGCTGCGGCGCTCGGCGAGATCTTCTCAGTCACCATGATCACTCGCAAGCCGCCGAGGTCGCTACGTGGCGCGCCACATCTGGCGACCATCGGCGTTGACGTCGACGCACTGACCAAACCCCAGATGCTGTTTGACGGCAGCGCTCGCGACGGAGCGCGCGGCTTCCCCGCCAACGTCAACGTGGCGGCCGCGCTTGCCCTCGCTGGAGTCGGTGCCGATCGCACGCGGCTGCAGATCTGGGCCGATCCGGGTCTGGAGCGGAACACTCACACGATCAAGGTGGACGCGGACTCCGCGCGCTTCGAAATGACCATTGAGAACGTGCCTTCAGCCGAGAAACCGGGCACGGGTCGGATCACGGCGCTTTCGGTCATCGCCGCGCTGGAGGGCCTTACCAGTCCGCTGAAAATTGGCAGCTGACCTCAGCCGACCGGCGCATGCTCGGCATAGTAGACGTCGAGGAACTGCAGAAAGGCGCTCACCTCGGCGACGGCTCCTGCCGGGTCGTGCGCCGCAATCGCCGCCAGCAACCGCTCGTCATGCTCGATCGAGAGCCGCCTATTCTCCTCGAGCTGATGGATACGACCGCGCGCCATCTCGAATTGGTCCTCCACCATGGCCAGACAGCGCGCCAGCAGTTCGTTTGGGCAAATGGCGCAGTATGCATGGCGGAAGGCTTGGTTGGCCTCGATGAAGCGCGACGCGTTCCCCGCTGAGTGCGCCGCCTTTTCCTGCTCCCAGAGTTTGTTCAGACGGCGGATCTGGAGCGGGGTCGCGGTTCTTGCCACATGCTCGACGACAGCGGGGATCAAAAGCCGTTTGACCTCGAGACGCTCCATCACGTCGCGCCTGGAATAGCTCGGAGCGCAGTAGCCGCGCTCGGTGCTGTCCAGGAATCCGGCGCGGGTGAGCTGGAAGAGGGCCTCGCGCACAGGGGTGCGGGAGACGCCGTATTTCTCGGCGAGGTCGACCTCTACAAGGCGTTGGCCCGGCGCCAGGGCACCGGACTTCATGTCTTCTCGAATAAATTGATAGACTTGGTCGCGCAGACGCTCCGCCTGGACGACGACCCTAGCGCCTCGCGCCATGCGATCTTCTCCGCAACCCTTGCTTGTCCGAGTCCGACTCTCCACGCGGCTAATACTGGCTGCCGCGCCCCCCGGCAATCCGCGAGTCGGCCGCCTCACGCGCCGCGAGCTTGTCAGACAGCGGGAAAGCGCTGGCGATTGTCTGGTGCAACTTGCATGCTGTATGCCGGATCGCCGCCGAACGGCGGCCCAGAGCGGGGAGAAGCCCATGCCGTACTTCACCTCCGGCCGCAGCCAGCTCTACTACGAGGACGTGGGCGAGGGGCCAGCGGTGATCCTCGCGCACGGCGTTGGCGGCAATCACGCCAGCTGGTTCAACCAGGTTCCGACGCTTTCCCGCCGCTACCGTGCGATCGCGATCGACCACCGCGCGTTCGGCAACTCGGATGACGTCGAGGGGACCGGCGCCTCCGCCTACGTTGATGACCTCGCTCGTCTGTTCGATGCGCTCAAGCTCGAGAGCGCATTCCTTGTCGCCCAGTCAATGGGCGGCGGAACGTGCGCCGGTTTCACCTGCCGGTTCCCGGCGCGGGTGCGCGCGCTGGTTCACGCCGACTCGCTCGCAGGCTGCGACCTGCCGCAGCCCTACGCCGCCGAATTGCGCGCGTCGAATACCGCCAACGACGGCCTCTCTCAGGCCGAACGCGTCTTGGGCCCGGTGATCCGCGCGACCGACCCCGAGCGCACCTTCCTCTATCTCCAGATCGCCAGCTTCAACAGCGTGACCCGCAAGACGCTGAAGGGACAGATGCTGCGATGGTCGCCCGCCGCGCTCGCGGCGACCAACGTCCCGGTGCTCTTCGTCGTGGGGGAGCACGACGTGCTCTGCCCGCCTAGACTGCTGCGCATCGCCCACGAGCTCGTGCCCGGGTCTCGCTTCGAGGTGATCGAAGGCGCAGGCCACTCGGCGTACTTCGAGGCGCCGGAAGCCTTCAACAGCCTGCTGCTTGCCTACCTTGGCGGCTTCGCTACGGCCCGCGCGGCCGCGAGCGGCGGCTGACCTGAACCTCTAGCTCACGCTGACGAGGCGGGCGCGCTGGCGCGCCTGCTCGACCTCAAAGCGCGGCATCATGACCAAGAGCATGCACAGGATCAACAATCCAACGCCGGCCAGCGTGAACGGTATCCGGTAGCTGTGGAACCGGTCGAAGAGGAAACCGAACAGGGCGGGTCCGATCGCGATCCCCACCATGAACATCCCGTAGATCACGCCGAAAATTTGGCCGTACGCCCTGAGGCCAAAGTAACGGCCCACCAGGTAACCAATGAAGTCCGACTCCGCTCCGCTGCCGACAGACAAGAGCATGATCGCCCCGATCGCCACCACCACACCCGGCGCGCCGACAAGCGCGAACGCGGCGCCCGACGCGATGCCGAAGATGCCAATGGCGACCCAAGGCGCGAAGAAGCGGTCGAACAAGAACCCTGCGCCGACCCGCCCAACGATGCCAAGCGCGCCGACGAGGGCGAGCACCAAGGCCAGGCTGTCCGGCCTCAGTCCGCGATCGGACAAAAGAGGGGCCGAGTGGATCTGGATCCCTTGAAGGCAGCAAGACATCAACAGGACCACGCCGATCATCAGCCAGAAGGGGCGCGTCGCCATCGCCTCGAGGACCGAGTGGCCGTCGAGCTCGACGCGCTCGACCGCCGGGGCGCCTGGCGTGTGACTGGCCTCGTGCGATGCCATGCGAATGGCGAACAACGCGATCGGCAATCCAACACAGAGCGGCAACAAGGCCAGGCCGACGTACCCGCCGCGCCAGCCGAAATGCTCGATCAAAAGCACACCGAGCGGGGCGCTGATCATGCCGCCCACTGCGAGGCCAGCCGAGGAGATGCCAAGCGCGAGCCCGCGCGAGTCGTTCAGCGGACCAGAGAACCAGCCCGACAAGACGCGCACGTAGGCGATCACATTCGAGCCGGCGCCGACGCCAGCGATCAGCGCGTATGCGAAGTAGAGGCCCCAGAGGCCGCCGACCTGGACGAAAAGCGGCACGCAAGCCGTCGCTGCGCCGTAGCCGAGCAGCGAGCAGATCAGCACGGGGCGCACGCCCAGCCGATCGATCAGCCAGCCGACGAACGGATTAGCCAGCGCCATCGAGATCGCGCCGATCGACAGCGCCACGGCAATAGCGCCGCGGCCCCAACCCAGCGCCTCGCCGAGCGGCTTCATGAACACGCCGACATTGGCGAGCACAATCGAAGTCGAACAGCACATGGTCCCAAGCATCGACATGCAGACGATGAACCAGGCCGCCCGCACCAGCTTCGCATGGTTGGCGATGACGCGTTGATCGGAGGCGACGTCGGCTGTGCTGTCCAAGGCGGAATCTCTCGTCACCAAGGTGTCGATGCATACTGCATGCTTTGTGCGGCCGCGCCAGCCCAGCGTCCGAGGGCCGCGCACCGAGTCGATGCAACACGACCTTCGGACCAGACGACCCTGCCGCTCCCTCAGCAGAAACGCCATCGCGCTGACTGAATTTCAGTCACCGAAATCCCTGCTGCTATTGAGGTTCTGCCCATGCTTGCGGAATTCTGTGTGCTGTGTACATTGACTTTGCAGTGCGATTGCGCCTCGGGGTCGTGGCGGTCGCATGCCCTGTTGGGATCGTTCCGCGCGGACGATATGGCTGCCCGCTCGGGAACGGGGATTGGAGGTGCGTCAGACAGGCTGTGAGATCTCGCCTAGTGATGACAGAGTTTCCACAGATATTACCATGTCAGCGCAGACTAAGACTGTATAGATAGGGGACTAGCGAGAAGACGGGTCGATAAATTAGTGTGTTGACGCCGACGCTCGGCGCCGGTCGTGCAGATGTGAGGGGCAAATGATGACATATCGGCGAAGCGGTCGGTCTCGTGCGGCGGCGCATGCGTTGTTTGGAGCGAGCCTCGGGCTCCTGATGCTCGGGGCCACCGCGGGCTACGCCCAAACCGCGACCAACTCGGGCGCCCAGGGCGCGCAGACTGCCCAAGGCGTTGCTGCCACCGCGACCGGCAGCGAAGCGAGTGTGACCGTCACCGCCAACCGCCGTGAGGCCACAACGGTCATGGCCGTCCCCGCGGCGGTGGATGCATTCTCCGGGAAGACGCTGCAGGTCGAGGCCGTCCACACGGTCAGCGATCTAGCGAAGATCGACCCTTCGCTCGACGTCATCACCGAGAGCGCGCAAAGCGAACGCGTCATCATCCGCGGCGTGTCGTCGGATGTGGGCGCGACCACGGGAATCTACGTCGACGAAACGCCGCTCCAAGGCGGTTTCAACGACACGGTGCCTGGCGACAACATCCCCAAGCTGGGGTTGCAGGATGTCGACCACGTCGAAGTCCTGAAGGGACCGCAAGGCACGCTGTTCGGCGCCGGCTCGATGGACGGCACTGTGCGTATCGTCACCAACCAGCCGAACTTACAACGGTTCGGCGGCTGGGTCGAAGGCAGCGCGGCCGATGTGGAGAACGGCAACGCCCTGTACCAAGGGTCTGGGGCAATTAACCTCCCGCTCTTCAAAGACACGTTAGGCGTGCGCTTCGTCGGCTGGGGTGCCGACGGCGGCG
>DATNIH010000288.1:0-21435 GCA_035604515.1 Caulobacteraceae bacterium
GGTAATGGCGAGCCGGGGCGGGGCGAAGTCGAGGTCGCCGTCCTCCCGATGAAAGTGCGCGGCGATGCCGTCCCCACTCACCGCGACGCCCTCGAACCGCTCCAGGAAGTCGATGTGGAAATAGGTGCGGCGAAACTCGCCATCGGTGACGCCGCGCAGGCCGAGCCCCTCCTGCAGAGCGACCGCGTCAAGGATCGCTGCATCCTCCGCGACGCGCAGCTCCGCCCAGGAGATCTCGCCGTTGGCGGCCCGCTCCCGCGCGGCGAGCAGGGCCGGCGGCCGCAGGAGGCTGCCGACATGATCCGCGCGAAACGGCGGACGGCTCCGCTGGGCCATGGCGCTGGGTCCTCCCATGCGAAGTCTTAGAGCAAAATCTCACCAGGAAGAATCATGACGGCACGTGGTTCCGTTGGCGTGGGACACGATATCCAATCCCCCTAACGACGACGCGTTGCCTCGTTTTGGCAGGGCGCCTTGACGACAGTCATTACGGTGAGTACCGGACTTTGGGCGCGGGGGGCTTTCCCGGGTGGTCTTTGACATCGTGGATTGACGCAAATTGCGGCCGGGGCCGAAGCGCGAGGGCGTTGCCACGGTCCGGGCGCCGCAGTTTGCGGTGATCTGCGGTGGAGTGTGGCCGGATTCACGTGAAACACTTTTGGTAATGGAGCGCGCGCCGGCAAGCGCGTTCGTGTTGTTCGTGGACATCCTTCTTGCGACGGCCGCGGCAGCGACGGCGCAGGACGGAGGGACCGGCGGAGGGCCCCTTCGTCGCCCTGCGGGCGACACTTCCCCCCTTCCGGGGGAAGAGGTGGGGCGCGCTTCAGCGGCCGGCGAACTCCGGCGCGCGCTTTTCCACGAAGGCCTTGGCGGCGGCTGCGTGGTCGGCGGTCATCATGGTGCGGACCATGTGGGTCGCCTCCAGGTCCAGCACCTCGGAGAGCGTGGAATGCGCGGCGACGTTGAGGTTGCGCTTCATGTAGCCGATGGCGACGGTCGGCAGGCCGGCGAGGCGCTTGGCGTAGGCGGCCGCGACGGCGGGCAGCTCGTCGGCGGACACCGCCTTGTTGACGATGCCGAGCGCGGCGGCTTCGGCGCCGCTGATCACGTCGGCGGTGAAGTAGAGTTCGCGCGCCTTGGCGGCGCCGACCAGCTGGCTGAGGAACCAGGAGCCGCCGTAGTCGCCGGCCAGGCCCACTTTGGAGAAGGCGGTGGTCAGCTTGGCGGTGTCCAGCGCGATGCGCAGGTCGCAGGCCAGCGCCAGCGAAAGCCCGGCGCCGGCGGCGGGACCGGGGATCACCGCCAGCGTCGGCTTGGGCGCCTCATGCAGCCACTTCACCACCTCCATGCCCGCGCGCAGGCCGGCGATGCGCTGCTCGACGCTGGGGCCAGTGCCCTGGCCGGGCGCGGCGCCGCGGCTGGTGTCGGCCGCGAAGCCCTTGACGTCGCCGCCGGCGCAGAAGGCGCCGCCCGCGCCGGTCAGCACGATCGCCCGCACCTGCGGGTCCAGCGCGCAGCGGCGCACCGCGGCCGAGAGCGCGCTCTGCATCTCGCCGGTCAGCGCGTTGCGCGCGTCGGGCCGGTTCATGGTCAGGGTGGCGACGCCGTCCTCGAAGGTCTCGATCAACTGCTCGGTCATGGCGGTCTCCTCTGGATTTCGCCGCGTTGTCTCAGAAAACCCGCCTCGGCGCGAGCGAGGAACTCAATAGAAGTTTAACCGCGGAGATCGCGGAGATGCGCGGAGCGACCGAGCGTCGTCACCGGCTGTTGGCATATCCGCGGATGCCCTCCGCGTATCTCCGCGATCTCCGCGGTTATCCCTTGGGGCCTTTCAGGCCCCTGGCTTGTCGGGTGTTAGTCCTTTCAGGCCTTGCTTTGGCGGGTGTTGCTCCAGATCACCTGGCCGATGCCGAACAGGGCCAGGATCGCGCCGTAAAGCGTCCAGTGCCAGTCGCTGACCATGAAGCCGCGCATGATCGCTGCGGGGCCGACATGCAGGCCTTGCATCATCCAGATCGCGCCCATGAAGATCATCAGCAGGCCGAGCAGGCTGCTGACGATCCGCATGACGATATCGAACACACTGCGCATGGCGTTTCTCCGGTGGCTCTTATGACGCCAAGACGTAAGCTTGGCTGGATTTCATCCTGAGCCAAATCCAGAAAGCACGCGAGCCTTACGTCGGGGCGGCGTTTCCAGGCGGCTGGCGCTCATCTAACCTCCGATCATGGCCCAGCCCGACATCATCCTGCACCACTACGACACCTCGCCGTTCTCGGAGAAGGTGCGCCTGCTGTTCGGGCTCAAGGGGCTGTCGTGGGGCTCGGTGATCCAGCCGACCATCATGCCCAAGCCCGACCTGACGCCGCTGACTGGCGGCTATCGCCGTATCCCGGTGCTGCAGATCGGGGCCGACGTCTATTGCGACAGCCAGGTGATCCTGGCCGAGGTCGCCGCCCGCGCCGGCGGCGCGCCGCTGGATGGCGCCGGCTGGGCAGTGAACCTGTGGGCCGACCGGCTGTTCTTCGGCGCGACGGTGCCGATCATCTTCGGCGAGATCGAGGTCCCGAAGGCCTTCATCGAAGACCGCGAGAAGCTCTCCGGTCGCCCGTTCGACGCCAGCCAGATGAAGGCGGCCGCCGGGCCGATGAAGCAGCAGTGGCGCGCCCAGGCGGCCTGGCTCGACCAGGCGCTGGCCAATTCGGACTACCTCGCCGGCGACACGCCGGGCCTCGCCGACATCGCCGCCTACATGAACGTCTGGTTCCTCGGCGGCGCGCTGCGGGAGACCACCCAGCAGCTGATGGCCGGGTTCGATCGGCTGAGCGCCTGGCGCGAGCGCATCCGCGCCATCGGCCATGGCGATCGGCACGAGATGACGCCGGCGCAGGCGCTCGAGGTCGCCAAAGCCGCCGAGCCCGCCGCCTATGCCGATCACGACACCAACGATCCGCTCGGCCTCGCGCCCGGCGCTGCGATCGCGGTGATGGCCGACGACTATGGCCGCGACCCGATCGCTGGGACCCTGGTCGCGGCCAATGCTTCGCGCGTGGTGCTGGCCCGGGAGGACCCGGCGCTTGGGCGCCTCCAGCTGCACTTCCCACGCGTCGGCTACGTCGTCATGGCGGCTTGAGGGGTCAAGCTCGGTCGATCCGCGCGGCGAAGCAGCCGTGGGCGGCGTTGTGGGCGTGGAGGTACGCCGCGGCCGGATTGGCGAACTGACGGTCGATCGCCGCCGCGACGTCGTCATTCAGCGCCAGTTCGGCGCCGAGCAACATGCCGGCCTCGTCGAAGGCCCGAACCGCGATCGGGCGGCTCCGCAGCACCGGCGGCAGCTCGCCTTCCAGCCGCCGCGCGGCCTGAGCCGCCTCGCGGACGTAGATCGCGTAGTTGGAGCGATAGGGGCTCGCCGCGTCCTGGTGCTGGTAGTTGACCAGCAGCAGGCTCTCGCCGGCGGGCGCGTCCTCGAGCGTGATGCGGCAGGGGTAGCGGCCGTCATTGCCGGCGATGACGCGGACGGCGTTGCGCGCGGCCAGAGCCGCGTCGTCGAGGCCGAAGAGCGGCTCGAACGTCTCGACCGGCAGACCGGAAACGATGAAGGACATGGGTGACTCCGTGGGTGGCTGAGATCCCCCAGGTAGGGCCCGCCGGCGTCGGATGCTGGCGGCTTTCGGACCTGGCGCCGATTGCAGGTCCGTTTGCCGCCATTGCCGCGCCGCCGGGGCCGCCCTATCCTTCGCGCGGCCAAAAGAGGACTGCCGCCGCCATGCATCAGCCGACGAACCGCTTCGCCGCTCCGTTCGTCCGCTCACAGCCTGGCCGCCATGTCCTCCCTCATCACCCTCGACGCCCTTAGCCACACCAGCCCCGACGGCCGCGTTCTCTTCGAGAACCTGACCCTCGCGTTCGGTCGGGAGAAGACCGGGCTGGTCGGCCGCAACGGCGTTGGCAAGACCACCCTGCTGCAGCTGATTCTGGGCGAGCTCTCGCCGGTCGCTGGCGCCGTCACGGTTGGCGGGCGCATTGCCGTGTTGGCTCAGCAAGTGAAGCCGCCGCCGGGCGCCCGCCTCTCCGATCTGCTCGGCGTCGCATCCTCGCTGGCGCGCCTGGCGCGGATCGAAGCCGGGGAGGGGAGCGACCACGATCTCGAGGCGGCGGACTGGGGCCTGCCGCAGCGCATCGACGAGGCGCTCGCCGAGATGGACCTGGCCGGTGTCGCGCTGGATCGCCCAGCCGAGACGCTGAGCGGCGGGCAGGCGACGCGCGCGGCGCTGGCGGCGCTGCTGATCGCCGAGCCGGACTTCACCCTGATGGACGAGCCGACCAACAACCTAGACGCCGACGGCCGCGCCGCCGTCGCCTCGATGCTCGAGCGCTGGCGCGGCGGCGCGCTGGTGGTGAGCCACGACCGCACGCTGCTGCGGCGCATGGACCGGATTGTCGAGCTCACCGGCCTTGGGGCGGTGGTCTACGGCGGCGCCTACGACCTCTACGCCCAGCGCAAGGCCGAGGCGGAAGCCGCGGCGCTGCGCGACCTCGACCACGCCCAGCAGGCGTTAGGACGCACCGAGCGCGGCATTCAGCTCGCCCGGGAGCGCAAGGCCAGGGCCGACGCGGCCGGACGCCGGTCCCGCGCCAGGAACGACATGCCGAAGCTCATGCTCAACGCCCGCGCCGAGCGCGCCGAGAACACCGGTGAGCGTCTTAGTCGCCTCGCCGAGCGGCAGCGCGCCGAAGCCGAGCAGGACCTCGCCGACGCCGCGGCCCGGATCGAGCGCGTTCGCCGGCTCGCGTTCGACTTGCCGCCGTCGGGGCTGCCGGACGGCAAGCTGGCGCTGGCCTTCGAGGGCGTCGCCTTCGTCTGGCCGGATGGGACGCAGGTGCTGAATGATGTCTCGCTGCGCCTCGTCGGTCCCGAGCGGGTCGCCGTTACGGGCCCGAACGGCGCCGGCAAGACCACCCTGATCCGCCTGGCGACCGGCGATCTCGAGCCCACTGCCGGGCGCGTGCGCCGAGGCGTTCCAGCGGCGCTGCTCGATCAGCGCGCTTCGCTGCTGCGCGACGACGAGACCCTGCTGGCGAACTTCCGCCGTCTCAACCCGGCCGCCGACGACAATGCCGCCCACGCGGCGCTGGCCCGCTTCGTGTTCCGCAATGTCACGGCGCTGAAGCCGGCCGGCAGCCTGAGCGGCGGCGAGCGCCTGCGCGCTGCGCTCGCCTGCGCTCTGATGGCCGCCAGGCCGCCGCAGCTGATCATCCTCGACGAGCCGACCAACCACCTCGACCTCGACTCGATCGCGGCGGTCGAAGCGGCGCTATCGGCCTACGACGGCGCATTGTTGGTCATAAGCCACGACCGCGACTTCCTCGCCGCGATCGGGGTGCAGCGCGCGCTGAGCCTGCCCGCGCCGCGCCCTGGGTCGTGGGCGAAGGTCTAGGACTTCCGCCCGACGCTGAACGTGGCGTGGGCCTTCGCACACGGCTCGCCGTCGGCCGTCACCAGCGCTTCGGCGAAGCACAGGCGGCCGCCGGCGCGGTTGACCTTCGGCGTGATCTCCACCCATTGGCCGAGGTTTGCCGAGCCGAGGAAGTCGATCGCCAGGCTCACGGTCACTAGACCCGTGACGTCGCCCAGGGTCTCGCCGCATGAGAGGCCCATGGCGTTGTCCACCAGCGCGGAGATCAGCCCGCCATGTACGAAGCCGCGGCCGTTGGCGTGGGCCTCGGCGGCGCGAAAGCCGATCGAGACCACCCCGGCGGCCTTGCGGCTGTAGAGCGGTTCCCAGGGGTTGGTGACGGGGCTTTGGCGATAGTGCCGGGCAAACCCCGGCGGGGGATTAGTTGCGCCGGCGGGGGCGAGATCGGTGGCAGTCATGGCAGGCTCCCTGATCGGGGGTGAACCACGACTCAGGGTTTGGCCGGCGATGCGACGCAGATTCCCCACGCCGTATCGCGACGACCGTTCTCATAACCGGACTCTAACCGTCGGCCCCGGATTCACACCGGTTCTGCTGTCCCTCGGCGTCGCCGCCGAGGCGCCCGCGGGCTTGTGCTCGGCCCTTGCGAGCCGCGCCATCACCGCCGGTGGGGACTTTCACCCCGCCCTGAGAACGCGCGCCGCCGGAAAGGCCCGGCGACGCAAACAGGCTAGCAAGAGTGACCGAGTCAAACAAGTGTTTCAAACATACGATTTAGGCGCGCCGAGCGGCAAGGCGTGCTGTTGCAGCAGCGCCAGGAACGTCTGGCGCAGGAACACCGCTGAGTGGCCGCCGCCGGGGACGTCGACGACCTTCGCCGCCGGCGCGTCGATCGCGGCGGCGTACGCGGCCAACTCGGCGGTCGGCGTGTAGTGGTCGAGATCACCCTGCAGGAACAACATCGGGACCTCGAACGCGGGGCCGAGCGCCCACGCGTCGAACGCGGCGATCTCGTCGCGGAGCGCCAGATAGGCGGCCAAACCGCGCACTCGGCCGTCCGGCAGGACGAGATCCGGAGGGACCCAGCAGGCGCCCGGGGGCGGGATTGCAAGCGCCGCGGCCGCCTCAGGCTCGAGTGAGGCGAAGGCGGCCTGCTCGGCCGAGGTCAGGCCGTTGGCGTGTTGGCTGAACACCATCTCGGCGGCGATGTCGGGGTACGGCGGCCGGCCGATCTGCTCCAGGGTGGCGACGGCGGCGGTGCCACCCCGAGCACGCGCCGCCTGTAATGCGAGCCGATAGCCGAGCGCCTGCTGCCGCGCCCAGTGCACGATCTGACCGGTCCCGACGAAGGCGGCGACCAGATCCGGCCGCGCCTTGGCCAGCTTCAGCCCCAGGATCGATCCGCCGGAGACGCCGAGCACGATCAGCTTTGGCGCATCCAGCCTAGCCAGCGCGATCTCGGCCACCGCCTCGGCGTCGGCCGCCAGCCGGTCCAGCGACAGCGGCGCCTCGCCATTCTTGGCGAAGGTCGCGCCGCCGCCCGGCTGGTCCCATTGCACGAGGGTGAAGGCCGCCTCCCACGGGGCGAAGAACGGCGCCATCCGACTGAACACCGCGCCGGGGCCGCTGAGGATGAGCAGCGGGGGATTGCCGCGATCCGCGCCACGCAGGGTGATCCACTGCGCCTCGCCCCGAACCTGGGCGAAGAAACCATCGTCGATCGCGGCGCGCGGCGGCGCGCCTTCGCTTTGGGAAGCCATGAGGTTGATCCTGCTTGTGAAAAGCCCCGCCGGCAAATCGCGGGCGGGGCTCATTGGCGACGATGCGAGGCGCCTGGTTCGCTGTCAAGCGGGCTGCAGCAGGTCCCAGCGGTTGCCGTAGAGATCCTCCCACACGGCGACGATGCCGTAGGGTTCGCGGACCGGCGGGCGGATGAACCTGACGCCCTTGGCGATCATGGCTGTGTAGTCGCGCTCGAAATCGTCGGTGTGGAGGAAGAAGCTGACCCGCCCACCGGTTTGGTCGCCGATCCGGGCGGCCTGCGCCACGCCGTCGGCCTGCGCGAGCAGCAGGCCCGGGCCTTCACCCGCCGCCTGGGCCACCACCACCCAGCGCTTGTCGTTGCCCAGCGGCGTGTCCTCGATCAGCTCGAAGCCGGCCTTGTCGCGATAGAAGGCGATCGCCTCGTCGTAGTCGCGCACCACCAGCGTGGTCAGGGCGATGGTTCGGCGTGGCATGATGGGCTCCTTCCCGGGTGAGATTGACGTGGCCGGGCGGCGGGGCCAAGCTTGGGTTGCCGGCGCCGCGCGCCCCAACCCTGATGGAGGTCGACGGATGAAAGCCATGTCTCGCCAGCGGACGACCTTCGCGATCTCAGGGGCTCGCGCCTAGCCTTCGCGTCTTCGTCTCGCGCCTTCGACGTCCGGCGACCTCGCCGGCTCATTCAATTCGGGTTGCGCCTGCCGCCTCAGTGCGGGGCCGCCTGTTCGCATGCGAGACACCATGCCCAACACCACCGCCATCACGGCGAATGCTTCTCCGCTCAACCGCTACGGCGAGATGTGCGCGGAGGTCTATGTCCTCGACAAGCCGCCGGGCGCGCTCGGCGACATCGACTACTACCGCCAGGCCCTCGGCGGCCTCGACGGTCCGTTCCTTGAGGCCGCCTGCGGCTCGGGGCGACTGATGATCCCGATGCTCGAGGCCGGCTTCGACGTCCACGGCTTCGATCACTCCGAGCACATGCTCGCTCAATGCCGCAAAGCGGCGGACGAGCGGGGCCTGACGCTCAAGGTCCAGCGCACCACCTACGAGGACTTCAGCTTCGACCAGCCCTTCGGCGCCATCGTCTCCCCCGTCGGATCCTTCACCCTGGTCAACGACTACGACGCGGCTCTGGCGGCGTTGCGGCGCTTCCACGACAACCTGAAACCAGGCGGGCGGCTCTTCGTCGACATCCAACGGCTCGCCTATCTGACGGCGACGCCGATGGATCACGTGCGCAGCTGGACGACGCCGACCGGTGACCTGCTGCGGATCACCTCGAACGTGGTCGAGCTCGACCTGCTGGCGCAGCGCCGGGTCAGTCAGGACCGCTACGAACGCTGGCGGGGCGGGCGCCTGGTCGAGCAGGAACTTGAGGTGTTGGCTGTGCGGTGCTGGGCCCTGAAGGAGTTCGAACTGACGCTGCAGGCGGCGGGGTTTGCCGACATCTCGGTCTGCGGCGACTGGAAGGTCGGTCGACCGCTGCGGCCTGGCGACCGCGAGTGGTGCTTCCAGGCGGTGAAGCCGCTCTAGGCCTGCCGGTTCAGGGTGATGGCCGTCGCCGGGACGCGGCGAGCGGCGTTCGGCCCATAGGCCTGGCCGACGCCGCGCTTGGTGGCGATCTCCTCGGCGATCGCCTTCACCACGCCTTCGGTGACAGTCTTGGAGGCGGCCAGGGCGCGTCCCTGGCGCTCCAGCACCGCATCGAAGGCCTCGGTGGCGCGCAGCAGCCGCCGGCGCAGCTCGTCCGGCGCGTCCTCGACCAGCTTCGGCTGGGAGCGGACATGCGCCGAGGCGGTGCGGTAGACGTTGGTTAGCCGGCTGACCTCGTCGAGCGCCCGCGCGGCGTCCTGTGGCCGGTGCTGCTCGAAGGCCCGCGCCTGGTCGGCGAGCAAGCCGGTCAGCTTCTCGGTCAGGGTGACGATCGCCTCGAGGGCGGCGTTCCCTTCAGCGTTCGGGGTGTTCATTGCGGCGTCTCACTCAGGCCCTGCAGCTTCAGCATCTCGCGCTCGACCGACTTGGAGACGCCGATGCCGCCGCGCTTGGCGACCTGCTTGGCCATCTGTTCGGCCATGAACGATTTCCACATGTCCTCGCCGGGTCCGCCGCCGAACGGCGCCGAGGTCTTTACGCTCTGGAACATGGTCTGGAACACGGTCGAAAGGAACGAGGCCTCGAAGCTCACCGCGGTCTGGTGGGTGTGGCCGCGCCGGGCGAGCTCGGCGGCGCTGGTCGCCGTCGGGCCCTGGGTGGCCAGGGACGCGTCGAACGAAGGCGGCGCCAAGCCTGAGGAAAGAGAAGCGATCGCGCTCATCACATCACCTCGATGTCGGCCTGCAGGGCGCCGGACGCCTTGATGGCCTGCAGAATGGAAATCATGTCGCGCGGCGTCACGCCGAGCGCGTTGAGGCCCTGAACCAGGCTGGCCAGCGAGGCGCCGCCGCCGACCACGAGCAGGCGCTTGCCCTTCTCCTCGTCGACCTTGACCTTCGAGTTAGGGGTGACCTGGGTCGTGCCCTGGCTGAATGGCGCGGGCTGGCTGACCTGCGGCGTCTCCTGCACGCTGATGGTCAGGTTGCCCTGGGCGATCGCTACTTGCGAGATGCGCACGTCAGAGCCCATCACCACCACGCCGGAGACTTCGTCGATCACTACCTTGGCCGGCGCCTCGGGATCGACGTCGATGTCCTCGACGTCGGTGACGAAGCTGACCATGTCGCGCCCGGCCGGCGCCCTCAGCGCGACGATGGTGGGGTTCTCGGCCAGCGCCGTGCCCGGGAAGGCGGTGTTGATCGCCTGAGCGATGCGGCGCGCGGTGGTGAAGTCGGGGTTGCGCAGGGTCAGGCGCAGGATGGTCATCGAACTCAGGTCGAAGCCGGTTTCCTTCTCGACGATCGCCCCGGCGGCGATGCGGCCGGCGGTCGGCACACCGCGGGTGATCGACGAGCCGGAGGCGCCGGAGGCCGAGACGGCGCCGGTCTGCACTGTGCCCTGGGCCGCCGCATAGGCCTGGCCGTCCGCGCCCATCAGCGAGGTCATCAGCAGGGTGCCGCCCAGCAGGCTCTTGGCGTCGCCCATGGCCGAGACGGTGGCGTCGATGTTCGAGCCGGGCGCGGCGAAGGCGGGCAGACGGGCGGTGACCATCACCGCCGCGACGTTCTTGGTGTTGATCAGGCCGGTTGCGGCCGGGTCATGGGTGTTGACGCCAAGCCGCTCCATCATCGACTGGATCGCCTGCTTGGTGAACGGTGCGTTCTGCAGGGAATCGCCGGTGTTGTTCAGGCCCACCACCAGGCCGTAGCCGACCAGCATGTTCTCGCGCACGCCTTCAAACTCGACGATGTCCTTGATCCGAGAGCCGGCGCTCGCGGACCCGCCGATGAGGGCGGCGAAGCTTAGCGCCAGCACCGCCAGCCGCAGGAAATCACGCATGGAAAGGCCTTCTGCTACGCGCGGGGCCCACGCCAGAAGCATGCCAGCGCGATGGTGACGAAAGCTCAATCAAAACAAGCCTATTGTCGGAGGCAGATGAGACCCGCAGCGCGCCTCGGCAGAATTTGCCCGGCATTAACCATGCCGCAAGCAAGGCGGCGGAGAGTTCGGGTCCAGGAGGCGATCGAAGCATGAAGGTCACGGGACCATCCGGTCCGGCCGGCGCGACCGGCGCCAGATCCGCGCCGGCCCAGACCGCCGCGCCGGGGTTCTCCATCGGCGCGCCTGCGGTCTCGACGCCGGCGGGCGTGAGCGCGGCGGGCGGCGTCAACGCCGTCAACACCCTTGAAGCACTGATGGCGCTGCAGGAGGTGGGCGGACCGCTGGAGCGGCGGCGCCGCGCGGTTCGGCGCGCCGACACCATCCTCGACGCTCTCGAAGGTTTGAAGATCGAGCTGCTGGAAGGCGCGCTGGGTCCTGCGATGCTCGATCGCCTGACCCGCGCGGTGCGCGAACAGCGCTCTATGACCGACGATCCGAAGCTCGAAGGCCTGCTCGACCAGGTTGAAACGCGCGCCGCGGTAGAGCTGGCCAAACTCGAAGGGGCGAGGGTTGCGACGTGATCGCATCCGCTTGCGACGGAATCGCGCCTGCGACGCGAGGCGCGTTGCCGCGAAGCCAGCGTTTGCTATAAGCGCGCGCCCGAGGGACGAAGCGGGACATTAGGCGGGGCGGTGAATCGTCAAATGCAGTCAGTTGCGCAAGTGCTAAATCCGAACGGTTACCATCCCACGGATGATGAGCCGTTCATGAACGAACGCCAAGTCGAGTACTTCAAGCAGAAATTGCTGAACTGGAAGGAAGATATCCTTCGAGAATCTCGCGAAACAGTCACACATCTTCAGGCCGAAACGGAAAATCACCCTGACCTGGCCGATCGGGCGTCGTCCGAGACTGATCGGGCGCTGGAACTGCGGACGCGCGACCGCCAGCGCAAGCTGATCGCCAAGATCGACGATGCGCTGCGCCGCATCGAGGAAGGCGCCTACGGCTACTGCGAGGAGACGGGCGAGCCCATCGGCCTCGCCCGCCTCGAGGCTCGCCCGATCGCCACGCTCAGCCTCGAAGCCCAGGAACGCCACGAGCGCCGCGAACGCGTCCACCGCGACGACTAGCCGGCGCGCCGAAGACGCGCTCGGCGTCCTCCCCCGGGAAGGGGGGGACCGTCCGGGCATCGCCCGGATGGTGGAGGGGCCCTCCGCCCTCACCGCTGTGACCGCGACCCTCGCCGGGCCTGCGGTCATGGGCGATCTCGCTTTGAGTTTTCCTCGGCGGTCGATGTTTCACGTGAAACCGCTATTTCCCGATAATAACGGTGCTCCGCCCCGGCCGCGCGCCTGTTCGGACCGGCGCGCTGGCCCAGATTTTCTAGCAACCTCACGATGTCAAAGACCTGGCGGCGCGTGCGCAACGACGCCAGCAGTTCACGCCAGTGATTCCTCGTCAAGCTCGATAGGGCGGCGACCGAGGAGGGGGTTTAAGTATTGTGTCCCCGGAACTCCTCGAAGCCATCGACTACGTGAGGACCTTGACGGGCGCCGTACACTCTCCCGACGATCCCACCGTCCTGATCGAGGCGGGACGGTCGCCGGGACGGCTGGTGTACGCCGACGAAGACGCCTTTGGCTGGCCGCGCCAACTGCCACCGGTCATCGCCCGCGATCTCTCGGGGGCCGACTATCTAGTGCATGACGCCGGTTGGGGACGGCAGTGGCTGAGCCCGCCTCTGATCACCGCCCTCGGTTACTCGATGCTGTGGACAAACGGCGAGTATTCAGTCTGAAAGAAGGCGCTCGGGGCGTCCGCGCGGAAGCTTGGCGCGCCGACCGTTAGCGCCAGCCATCCATAACCTGATGGCAGGAGCGGCGGCGGCGCCCGATTCAAACCCGATCGCGTACCGGCCGGACATCTGACCCCTTTATGGGTCATGATGAAGGCTTGAGGATCGGTCATGGACACCCCTGGGAGCCAGCAGCCGCGTTGACGAGTGCGTCCCCGGCCTGATCCGAGATCACTCCGGCAGCCCTGGCGCCAAAGGCGGATAGTGCAGCTTTCTCTGACCATAGGCGTGAGTGTTGCGAGTTCCGACTCGCACACCAAACGGCTCCAATTGGCCCGGCGCCTGACGGCCGTCGACCCTACCCGCCGCCCTTCTCACCCACCCAGGCCACCATGTCGCCCACCACCTTGGTCACCGCCGCGTCGTACGCGGTGACGATCGCTCCGACGCGGTTGTCGCTGGCCGGTACTTCGGCGTCGAACGATTGCGCGCCGACCAGGGTGAGGTCCGACTGGTGCTCGAGCACGGCGCGCACGGTGACCACGACCGTCGGCGGGGCGGTCGGGCCCGAGGTGTAGCGGGCCTCGAAGTGGCTGACGGTGAGGTGGAGGCGGTACTGCGCCTTGCTGGTCGGCCCCACCAGGTGGGCGCCGTCGCCGGCGACATCGAAGCCGTGCGCCACCGCCTCGTCGAACATCTGGTTGGCGGGGCTGGACCAGCGGCCGCTGTCCACATAGCCGATCTGGTCGCCATCGACGGTCATGATCTGATCGCCCGCGGCGGCGGCGTCGAAGTCGGCCGGGCTGCTGCGGATGCTGAAGCTCCGCGCCGACCCCTGGCCTGCCTGGACCGCGGCGTCGAAACGGTAGAGCTGGACCGGCTTTTCCTTCGGGAACAGCGTGATGCAGCCGGCCAGGGCCACCGCCAGGGCGAGGGTGGCGCCCGTGACTGCGAGCCGGGCGGCGCCAGGACGTTTGATCATGGTTTCACCTCGACTTGCTTGGCCTGCGGCTTGTTGATGAAGGCGCGCGGGTCGCGCTGGACCTCGCCGATCACCTGATCCAGGTGCTTGGCGGTGGCCTCAAGGGTGGCGATGGCGCTGGTCAGCTGCGGCAGGCCGTTGGTGGCGAAGTCCGAGGTCGGACCCTGCAGCTTGTTGATCATCACGCGTACGTCCGCCGCTGCCGCCTGGATCTCGGCGGCGGCGTCGCCGACCTTGACGATCGCGCGCTTGCCGTCGCTGTCCACCAGGCCCTTGCTCGATGCGGCCAGTTCCTTGATCTGGACCGCGGCCTGATCGGCGTCCTGCAGCGCCTTGTCGGCGTCGGCGATGATCGCCTTGCGCTCGCGCAGCTCGGCGGTGACCGCCTGCACGTCGCTCATGATGCCGTTGAACTTCTGGATGTTCTGATCCGAGAGCACCTGGTTGATGCGGTTGAGCGTCTCCACCGCCTTTTGCATCATGGTCCCGCCGCCGGTCAGCAGCGAGGAGATGGCGCCGGGCGCGGCCTGGATCACCAGCGGCTGGCCGTTCGGCGTCGCGTCCTTCAGCAACTGCTTCGACGGCGTGCCGGCAGTGAGCTGGATGTAGTTGACCCCGGTGATGCCCTGCGGCTCCAGCGTTGCCTGCGAGTCGACCCGCACCGGCGTGTCAGAGCGCACCTTGGCGGTGGCGTGGACGATGTTGGGGTCGCTGGCGTCGAGCTTGATGTCCGACACCTCGCCGACCTTGATGCCATTGAATTGGACGTCCCCGCCCCGGGTCAGACCGGTGACCGAGCCGTGAAAGACCACGTCGTAGTTGTCGTACCTCTGGGCGAAGGCGATGTTGGCCAGCCAGAACACGAACACGAACATCGCGATCATCAGGATCGTGAAGATCAGCCCCACCAGGGCGTAGTTTGCGGTGCGCTCCATTCAGTGGGCTCCTTGCCGTCCGGCCGCTTCGCGTGACGAGGCCGAGGCGCGGCCGCGAGGTCCGAGGAAATACTCGCGGATCCAGGGGTGATCGTAGTGTTCGAGGTCCCGCACCGGGGCCATGGCCACGACTTTCTTGTCGGCGATCACGGCCACCTGGTCGGTGATGGCGTAGAGGCTGTCGAGGTCGTGGGTGATCATGAACACGGTGAGGTCGAGGCTGTCGGCGAGGTCGTGGATCAGGTGATCGAACGCCGCGGCGCTGATCGGGTCGAGGCCGGCGGTCGGCTCGTCGAGGAACAGCAGCTCCGGATCGAGCGCCAGCGCCCGGGCCAGGCTCGCGCGCTTGATCATCCCGCCAGAGAGTTCCGACGGCTTCAGCGCCCCGGCGCCGATTGGCAGGCCGGCCAGCGCGATCTTCAAGTCGGCCAGTTCGTGGATTTCCGGCGAGCGCATGTCGGTGTGCTCGAACATGGGCGCGGCCACGTTGTCGCGCACGGTCAGGTTCGACCACAGCGCGCCCTGCTGGAACAGCACGCCCCAGCGGCGCTCGATCGCCGTCCATTGCCGGCGCCGCGCATGCTGAATGTCGGCCCCGAAGATGCGCACGGTGCCGCCCTCGGGGCGCTTCAGCCCAATGATGGTGTTGAGCAGCACCGACTTGCCGGCGCCGGAGCCGCCGACCACGCCCACCACGTCCCCGCGCTGGACCGTGAGGTTGAGGCCGTCGTGGATGACATGGTCGCCGAAGGCCGAGCGAAGGTTGCGCACTTCGATCGGCGGCGCGCTGTCGTCGAGCAGGTCGTCGCGCCGCTCGGTCATATGTTCAGTTTCATGTAGATGACGGCGAAAATCGCGTCGATGAGGATGGTGGCGAAGATCGCCTGCACCACTGCCGAGGTGACGCGCCGGCCGAGGCTCTCCACGTCGCCGCCGACTTCCATGCCCTGCCGGCAGCCGATGGCGGCGATGACCAGGGCCAGGACCGGCGCCTTGGACATGCCGACCCAGAAATGCTTGGGCCCGACATTGTCCACCAGCTGTTGGACGAAGAACGTTGGCCCAAGGCCCAGCTGGCTCCACGCCACCACCAGACCGCCCAGCAGGCCGGCGATGGTCGCGGCGAACACCAGCACCGGAATGGTGATGAACAGCGCGAAGAACCGGGGGAACACCAGGGCGTCGAAGGAGTCGACGCCCAGCACCTGCATCGCGTCGATCTCCTGGTTCATCTTCATCGACCCGATCTCGGCGGCGAACGACGAAGCGGAGCGGCCAGCGAGCAGCAGGGCGGTGATCAGCACGTTGAACTCGCGCAGCACCGCGACGCCAATCAGCTCGACCACATAGACTTGCGCGCCGAAGGTGGTGAGCATGTTGGCGCCGAGCAGCCCCACCACCGCGCCGATGAAGAAGGTGGTCAAGGTGACGATCGGGATGGCGTCGAGCCCGGCGCGTTCGGCGAGCGAGAAGCAGGCCGCCCAACGCACCTTGTGCGGTTTCGAGATCGCATGGCCCGTCGCCACCAGCAGGTGGCCGAAAAACACCATGGTGTCGAAGGCTTCGTAGCCGAGGTGGATCACGCCGCGGCCGATCCGCTCGAACAACTGGTGCACCGAGTGGCGCTGGACGATGCGGGTCGGCTCGAACTTCACCGCATGGTCGACCAGCTCCAACAGGCGCGTGACCTCGGGCTTGGCGACGAACTTCGGAGGTACGGCCGCCAGGCTGGCGGCCTTGAGCAGGCCATAGGCGCCCGACGTGTCGCAGCGGCCGATCTTGGTCAGGTCGAGCGTGACGCCGGAGAGGCCGCGCACGGCCGCCTCCAGCCGCTCGTTGGCCTCGCCCATCAGCACGGCGGTCCAATCGCCGGTGCAAACGGCCGTGCGGCCGCCCTCGACCTGGCTCATATTGAAGTCAGCCGGCGACGCCATCTGTCTTCGCGACTCCCCCGTACGCGGCAACCCTAGCAGACGAATCCCTTGTAGGATAACGGGGTTCAGCGACGCAAACCCGTGGCGCCGAAAACTTAGCCTTGGAGGCCCGCAGCTCGGTCGCGACTCACCTCGACCTCGTCTACCACCAAGGCGACGGGAGAGCTGGATGAGGACGATCGCGGTCATCGCCCGCAAAGGGGGGTCCGGGAAGACCACCGTGGCGGTGCACATGGCCATCGCCGCGCACCTGCGGGGCCGGCGCACGCTGCTCGCCGACGCCGATCCGCAGCGCTCCTCCAGCACTGTACTGCGCGGCCGGCGCGGCGCCGGGCCGGAGTTCATCGAGACCTGCGGCGTCCAGCTCTGCGGCCTGCAGATGACCGC
Organism: Caulobacteraceae bacterium; assembly: GCA_035604515.1. Classification (GTDB taxonomy): domain Bacteria; phylum Pseudomonadota; class Alphaproteobacteria; order Caulobacterales; family Caulobacteraceae; genus Acaudatibacter. The sequence goes on from DATNIH010000288.1 coordinate 16,692, forward strand.
CTTGCGGGGCGAGTTCGACGCGCTGGTGATCGACACCGCGGCCGGCGCAGAGGACGAGCTGGCCCACGCCATCGTGCTCGCCGATCTCTCGCTCCTGGTGATCCGCCCGACCTTCCTCGACTTCGCCGCCGCGATCCGCACCGCCGACGTGATGCGCCGCCTGAAGAAGCCGGGCATGATCGTGCTGAACCAGGCGCCGGTCTCGCGCGCCGGGGCCGAACCGCCGCTGGTGAAGAAGGCGCACGAGGCGCTGCGGCTGATGCGCCTGCCGGTCGCCCCGACCATCCTGCGCTCGCGCGCCGCCTATCAGCAGGCGCTGGAGACCGGCTGCTCGGCAGAGGAGCTCGCCGGCGGCGGCGCGGCCTCGCAGGAAGTGGCGGAGCTGTGGGCGTTCGTCGAACGCCTGACCTTCGGCGCGGCGGCGACGGAGCGGCTGCGGGCTTAGCCAGGGCTGAGTTCACTAACCTCCTCCCTTATCCCGGTCATAGCCGGGCATTGTCCCGGCTATCCATGCACACCTTCCGAGCCGTGGCCGCGCCTGGCGCGGCCACCCAAGGTCCGCGTGCTTGGATCACCGGGACTTGCGCCCGGTGAAGACCGGGATTGGTGGTGGTGGAACGGGTCGCTGCGGGCGTCGCGCCGTCGTCGACTACCCCTTCACCACCGGCGCATGGGCGATGCGCAGCAGGTTCGCGGCGCCTGGCGATCCCAGCGGCGGTCCGGCGATGATCAGCACCCGCTCGCCGGCGCTGGCGACGCCATTTTCGGCGGCCAGCCGCGCGGCGTCCTCCACCATCACGTCGATGCTGACCGACTGTGCGGCCACCCGCGGCTCAAGCCCCCAGACCAGGCAGAGCCGCCGCGCCACCGTTTCGTCCGGGCACAGCGCCAGCACCGGGTGCAGCGGCCGCTCGCGGGCGATCCGCTTGGCGGTGCCGCCGGTGGTGGTGAAGGCGACGATGCAAGCCGTTGACCGGGCCTCCGCCGCCTTGCTGGCCGCGGCGATCAGGGCGTCGACGTCCTCGTCGGCGTCCTCGCCATGCTCGGCGCGCATCAGGCTGGGCCAGGAGGGATCGGCCTCCACCCGGCGGATGATGGCGTCCATCATCGCCACCGCCTCGCGTGGATACTGGCCCGCCGCCGACTCTGCCGACAGCATCAGCGCGTCGGCGCCCTCGTAGACCCCGCCGGCGACATCCGAGGCCTCCGCCCGGGTCGGGGCCGGGCTGGAGATCATCGATTCCAGCATCTGGGTGGCGACGATCACCGGCACGCCCCGACGGCGGGCGGCGCGCACGATCTGCTTTTGCACCACCGGCACCTCTTCCGGCGCCAGTTCAACGCCGAGATCGCCTCTGGCGACCATCAGGCCGTCGCAGACGTCGAGGATCGCCTCCAGTTCGTTGACCGCCGCCGGCTTTTCGATCTTGGCCAGGATCGCGGCGCGGCTCCCGACGATCTTGCGCAGACTGGCCATGTCGCCGGCGTGCTGGACAAACGACAGCGCCAGCCAGTCGACGCCGATCCGCAGCGCGAAGGCGGCGTCCACCTGGTCCTTCGCGGTCAGCGCCGGCACCGGGATAGTGACCCCCGGGACGGCCAGGCCCTTGTGATCGGATAGCGCCTCTCCGGCGATCACCTCCACATCCGCGGACTTGGCGTCGGCGCGCTGAACCTGCAGCCGCACCTTGCCGTCGTCGACCAGCAGCAGCATGCCCGGCCGCAGCACCCGCAGCACCTCAGGGTGGGGCATGCCGACGCGGCGGCGATCGCCGGGCGCGGGGTCGAGGTCGAGCCGCAGCACCTGGCCGGGGGCGATGTCGATGCGGCCCTTGGCAAAGGTCCCCAGCCGGAACTTCGGTCCCTGCAGGTCGCCCAACGCCGCCAGCGGCCGGCCTAGCTCGACCTCCGCCGCCCGCACGGCCTTCAGCGCCGCCGCGTGGTCGTCGTGAGTCCCGTGGCTGAAGTTGAGGCGGAACACGTCGACCCCGGCATGCGCCAGCGCCAGCACCATCGCCGGGTCACGACTGGCCGGTCCGAGCGTGGCGACGATGCGCGTGCGGCGCTTGCGGATCATGCTTGGAGCAACCCGGCAGGAACACGGTAAGATGCGTGCGAGGGCTCTATCGGCTCGGCGTCGCGGCTGCTAGAGCGCGTCGGCGCTGGGCAGTGGTTTGAACCGACGCCAATTCCGTCGACGCCGGCAGATTCCAGGCGCGAATCCGGTTGGGCGTGAACGTATCTTGCTCTAGGGAGGGCTAATGCGCATCGGCGTTCCCAAAGAGATCAAGACCCTCGAATTCCGCGTCGGCGCGACGCCGGGCTTGGTGCAGCGTCTGGTGCACGAGGGCCACGAGGTGTTCGTGGAGCGCGGCGCCGCCGCCGGCATCGGCATCGCCGACGACGCCTACGCCGCCCTCGGGGCCAAGATCCTGCCCGACGCCGATGCGGTGTTCGACGCGGCCGAGATGATCGTCAAGGTCAAGGAACCGCAGCCGATCGAGATCGCCCGGCTGAGGCCGCATCACATCCTCTTCACCTACCTGCACCTGGCCGCCGACAAGGACCAGGCCGAGGGGCTGATGGCCTCCGGCTGCACCGCCATCGCCTATGAGACCGTCACCGACCGCTGGGGCCGCCTGCCGCTGCTGGCGCCGATGAGCCAGGTCGCGGGCCGCATGGCGGTCGACGCCGGCGCCTACCACCTGCTGAAGCCGCACGGCGGGCGCGGCGTGCTGTTGGGCGGCGCGCCGGGCGTGCCGGCGGCGCGGGTGATCATCCTGGGCGGCGGCGTCGCCGGCAAGCACGCCGCCGAGATCGCCATCGGCCACCGCGCCGACGTCACCCTGTTCGACATCTCCGCCCAGCGACTCGAGGCGCTCGACGACCAGTTCGACGGCCGCCTGAAGACCGCCTTCTCCACTCACGACGCCGTCGCCGAGCTGCTGCCGACCGCCGACTTGGTGATCGGCTGCGTGCTGATCCCTGGCGCCGCGGCGCCGAAACTGGTCACCAAGGCCGACGTGATGCGCATGCGCGAGGGCGCGGTGCTCGTCGACGTCGCCATTGACCAGGGCGGATGCTTCGAGACCAGCCACCCCACCACCCACGCCGACCCCACCTTCGTGGTCGACGGCGTGGTGCACTACTGCGTCGCCAACATGCCGGGCGCCGCACCGCTGACGTCCACCTATGCGCTGGCCGCCGCTACGACGCCCTACGTCTCGACCCTGGCCTCCCGCGGCGTCGACCGCGCCCTGGCCGACGATCCGGGCCTCGGCGAGGGGCTGAACGTGATGGCCGGCAAGATCATGTACCCGGCCGTGGCGGGAGCGCTGGGGCTCTAGGCGTCCACCAGCGCGTCCAGCGCCCGCTTCGCCGCCTGGATGCCTTCCTCCATCATCGCACTAACGGTCTCCGCCGCCGCCGCGGGCAGCACGTCGGCGATCCAGACCAGTCGCGAACCCTTGCCCTCGGCCAGCACCTGGAACGAGGCGTTATGGTGGGCGATGCGCTCCGAGCGCACCGAGTAGGCGAGCCGGCGGCGCCCTTCACCGAGATCGACGATCACCTCGCGGGCGACGAAGCCGTTGGCGAAGGTGACGATGCGGTCATCCCCATCCATCACTGTGTTCACCACGAAGCCCGGGGCGAAGCGGGTGTGCACGGCGCCGATGTCGCGCACCACGTCCCAGACCGCCGCGGGGCTAGCGTCAAGCGAAATCTCTTTGTGAATCGAGGCCATGGGCCGATCTCCTCAGGTTGATGAGGGAGTGTGCCACGGCGGACGCCGGTATGCTGGCGGCTTCCGGACTCGAGGTATCAGATCACGTCGTCCACCGCCTCGATCCAATGCCGCACCGGCGTCGGCGAAGTCTCCGCCAGGTGCATCCAGCAGCCGATGTTGGCGGTGCAGATGGCGTCCGGCGCGTGCTCAGTGAGGGCGGCGAGCTTGTTGTCGCGAAGCTGGCCGGCGAACGTCGGCTGCAGCAGCGAATAGGGCCCGGCCGAGCCGCAGCAGAGGTGGCCGTCGCGGACCGGCTGTGGGTCGTAGCCCAGCCGGCGCAGCAGCGCTTCGACCCGTCCGCCGAGCTTCAGCCCGTGGCGCAGGGTGCAGGGATCGTGGACCGCGATCCTGGGCTCGGCGGGCGCTCGCAGCGGGGCGGGCGGCGCGGCGTCCAGCACCTCCACCGGATCGCGCACGAGCTCGGCGATGCGGCGGGCCTTGTCGGCATAGGCGGCGTCTTCGGCCAGCAGGTCCGGATAGTCCTTGATGAACGCCGCGCAGCCGCTGGCGGTGACGATCACCGCCGACGCGCCGGCATCGATTTCGGCCAGCCAGGCGTCGATGTTGCGCCGGGCGTGGGCCATGGCCTCGTGCGGCGCGCCGAGGTGGAAACTGACGGCGCCGCAACAGCCGGCCGCCGGGTTTTCGCTGAGATCGACGCCGATCTTGGCGAAGACGCGCCTGGCCGCGGCGTTGAAGTGCGGGGCCGCGGCCGACTGCACGCAGCCTCGCAGCAGTGTCATCCTCCCCTCCCCCTTGCGGCGAGGGGTCGGGGGTGGGGGTGTCAGCTCGGTCTCGACTGGCAGCGCGGGCTTTGGATCAGTCGGTGAGGTAGGCGCTTGCACCCCCACCCCCTGCCCCCGCCCCGCAGCAGCCGGCGGCAGGGTTCTCGGCGAGATCGATGCCGACCTTGCCGAAGACGCGCCTGGCCGCGGCGTTGAAGTGCGGGGCCGCGGC
>DATNIH010000289.1:0-14198 GCA_035604515.1 Caulobacteraceae bacterium
CCGACGGGGATCTCGCACACCGGTGGCCAGCCGCAGCCATCGCGGTCGGCGTGGTCGGGGCGCGGATGGTCGCCGACCTCCACCGTCTGGGTCAGCACCGTCCGCCGCTCGGCGCCGATGCGGGCGACCTCGAGGGTGCAGGGTCCGGCCGCCGAGCTCGCGTGCAGCACCACCGTCTCGCCCGGGCGGGCGCTCCAGCGGTCGGTGTAGCACCAGGTCATGCTTCGACGGTCCTGTGGGTCAGGCGCAGCCACGCCACCAGCGCGGTGCCGACCACGATCAGCCCGCCGCCGAGCAGGATCGAGCCGCGGGCGTTGGCGTCGCTGACCACGCGGGAGGCCAGCAGCGGACCCAATGCCCCGCCGAGGATCTGCACCGCCCCGTTCTGCACGGCCGTTCGCCGGCTGGGGTCGGCGTCGATGGTCATCGGCACGAAGAAGGGGTTGGTGAACACCCCGACGAAGCCGAGCAGGGTCGTGGCGGCCACGAACAGGAAGGCGGGCGAGGCGAACCCGTAGACGGTGAAGACGGCGATGTTGACCACGCCGCCGAACACCAGGACCGGGAAGTACTTCACCCGCCCGGCCACGCCGACGGCGAGCGCCCCGCCGGCGACCTGGGCGGCCAGCGACAGCGCGTTCGACAGCGAGGCGACGCCCATGCCGTGCCCGGCCTGGTGCGCCAGCGGCACGAGGTAGATGCCGACCGCGCCCCACGCGGCGGTCAGCGCCAGGATCGCCGCCAGCGACACCCAGCCGCGGAACGGCAGCGGGAAGGAGACCCCGCCGGCATCCGGCAGCGGCCCGTATTCGCGCGGCAGGAAGAGCGCGACCGGGACTGCCAACAGGCAGGTCGTGGCCATGGAGATGAAGCCGCCGCTGGCGCCATAGCGGGGCAGGATGAGGGCGCCAGTCGCCGCCGAGGCGGCGAATTGCGCCAGCGTGATCATGGTGATGAAGACGCCCGCCCACCGCTCCGGCGTCAGCGTGCGGGCGATCATGGCGATGGTGATCCAGAAGAGCACGCCCTCGGGCAGGCCGGCGACGGCGCGGATGGCCAGAACGCTCGTGCCGCTCGCCCGGCTGGTCGCGAAGTCGCAGGCCGTCAGCGCCAGCGCGGCGACGATGGTGATGAGCCGCAGCCGCTTCGGCGGCACGACGATGCCGACGATGAAGGTCGTGGCCCCCATGCTCAGCGCTTCGAGCATGGCCGACAGCCCGATGTCGGGCGCGGTCAGCCGATGCTCGTCGACCATGGCGCCGAGCAACAGCGCCTGGACGCCGGCGAGCACCAGCGAGATGACGCCGATGGCGATCGTGGCGCCGGCCTCGACCGGCGTGAACGCCGGCCCCGCCACCTCATGCACCTCCGGCGGCTCGTCCAGCTGTTGCTCCCAGTCCGCCAATGCTGACTCCCCACGCCGCACTGGCGGCCACGCCCATTTAGACCACGAAGGACACGAAGGTCACAAAGGGAGTGGGGTCGCTGCGCCCACACCTCTCCCATAGGGAGAGGGAGGGGCCCACGGCCGAAGGGCAGACAGACGATTCAGCATGTGGGGCTAGGCTCGGTTCAGACTGATCGGAGATGCGGACTATGACCAAGCTCCTGACGTCCTTCGCCCGACGGGCCGAACACGACAACGGCGCCCTGCAACTGCTGTGGACTATCCTCTGCTGGGCCGCCGCCTTCGGCGCCGTGGTGGTGACCACCGCCGTCCTGGTGAAGTAGGGCCCCGCGCCGCACGCGCGGCCGCACGGAGATCCTCCCCCGTTGGGGGAGGGGGACCATGCGGAGCATGGTGGAGGGAGCCCGCCGCCGCGCGGCCGGCCAGCAAGCAAGACCTAGATCACTCCTGAAACGGGCGCGGCCGGCGACTGCCCCCCTCCACCATCGTACCGATGGTCCCCCTCCCCCTACGGGGGAGGATCTCGAGGGGGCGGCGCTCAGTTCCGCTTCGGGATGCGGACCATCATCCGCTCGTAGCCTTTGACGAAGCAGGAGTAGACGCGCTTCGGCTCTTCCAGGAGCTGGATGTCGGGGAAGCGCTGAAGGATCTCTTCCCAGATCACGCGCAGCTGGAGCTCGGCGACGCGGTTGCCGACGCAGCGGTGGATGCCGAAGCCGAATGACACGTGATGCCGCGGCCGCTCGCGATCGATCAGGTAGGCGTTCGGGTCGCCCTCGATCACCGTCTCGTCGCGGTTGCCCGAGACGTACCACATGACCACGAGGTCGCCCTTCTTGATCGACTTGCCCTCGAACTCGAAGTCCTCTTTCGCCGTGCGCCGCATGTGGGCGAGCGGGGTCTGCCAGCGGATGGTCTCAGACACCATCGAGGGGATGAGGTCCGGATTGGAGCGCAGCCGATCGTACTGGTCCGGGTTCTTGTTCAGCGCATAGACCGAGCCGGAGATGGTGTTCCGGGTCGTGTCGTTGCCGCCGATGGTGAGCAGGATGACGTTCCCGAGGTATTCGAACTGGTCCATCCCGCGCGTCTCTTCGCCGTGCGCGAGCATGGAGATGAGGTCGCCGGCCGGGGGGGCGTTCACCCGCTCGTTCCAAAGCTTCATGAAGTACATCCCGTACTCCGTCATCTCGGCGCGCTTCTGCTCCCAGCTATCGACGACGCCGTGGCCGGGCTGGGCCATCACCACGTCACTCCAGCGGGTGAGGCGGCGGCGATCTTCCTGCGAGATGCCGAAGAGGGTGGCGAGCGTCATCGCCGTCAGCTCCATCGACACGCGGTCGACCCAGTCGAACGGCTCGCCGATGGGCAGCGAATCCAGGATGCGCCCCGCCTCGCGGCGGATCATCGGCTCGAGATGGGCGAGGTTCGACGGCGACACCGCCGGGCTGACCGTCTTGCGTTGGACGTCATGCTTGGGCGGGTCCATGGCGATGAACATCGAAGGCCCGCGCGGCTGGCCGCTCTGGTCCGCGCCGGAGAACATGCCGCCGATGGCGTTGCCGCCCCCTTGCGCCTCGACCGCGGCGATGCGCGCCGCCGATGGCGGCAGGGTGATGCCACCCTCGGACGAGAACACCTGGTGGTTGGTGTCGATGGCCACGATGTCGTTGAAGCGGGTGATGCCCCAGTGCGCCTCGAGATCGCCCGCCGGCGTCCAGTGCACCGGATCCTCGGCCCTGAGGCGCTCGAAGTAGGCCCAGTGCGCATCGGCCTGGAACAGCCCCGGCACCGCCGGATTCAGCTCCTGGAGCGGCGTCGCGTAAGCCTGCTTCCGCGCTTCCTTGGCCTGGGCCTGAAGATCAACCGCGCCGTCGCTCATGGGACATGCCTTCCGTCGATGCGTCGCCCTTGATGATCGTGCCCCAACGCGGAAAGGACAAGGGGCCTGACGCCGGCGTCAGGTTTCTAAACCCCGCGACCCCGCGCGAGCGGGGACCCAGCATTTTACCGCAGAGATCGCAGAGGAGGCGCGGAGGACGCAGAAGCTCTGCGATCTCTCAAGCCTTCTCCGCGATCTCTGCGGTTAGATCTCTGGCGGCTTCGCCGCCTGGCGTTCGGCTCGCGCCTCACGCTCTGCAGCGTGGCGCCGCGGCGCCGCGGGCCAATTGGTCCCGGCGTGACGGCAAGCGGTTGGACGAAAATCTCTGGCGGTCCGGGCCTAAGGGCCTTGGAGACCGTGCCGGACGCGGCGGCGTTTGCGCGGATGGCGGGGACGCCGGACATCGAGGCGGCGGAGGCCGAGGAGCAGATGGGGGAGCGGTTCCCCAAGCTGCCGCTGCACAGGATCGTCTGCATCGGCGCGCTGGTCGCCAAGCGGGAGGCTGGCGCCTGGGCGGTGGACAAGCTGGGCGCGCCATACGTGGGCGATCCCTCCTACGCCAAGGCTTCGGAGGGCAGGCGGTCGGAGGGCGAGATCATCCAGGCCTTTGTCGAGCGGATCGGCGAGCTGAGGGCGCAGCTGGTCAGTTGGAACGGCCACGGCTTCGACCTGCCGGTGCTGCGCTATCGGGCGATGCTGAACGGCATTGCCGCGCCGGGCCTTAGCCGGCGGCCGTACTTCAACCGGTACAGCGACGATGCGCTGGACCTGTGCGACGCGCTGGCGTCGTTCGATGCGCGATCGCGGCTGACGCTGGACGGGCTGGCTCGATTCCTGGGGTTGGCGGGGAAGCCCGCGGGGATCGACGGCGCCAAGGTGGCGGGCCTCGTCAAGGAGGGGCGCATCCAGGAGGTGGCCGACTATTGCGAGAGCGACGTGGTGAACACCTATCGGATCTGGCTGCGGTACGAGCTGTTCCGGGGTGGGCTGAGCCCCGAGCAGTTTCAGGAGAGCGAGGAGGGGTTGGCCACGTTCCTGCGCGCGCGGGTGGCGGCGCATCCGCGGTTGGCGGGGGTGTTTGGGTCTTTCTAACCGCAGAGGACGCAGAGAAGCGCCGAGGACGCAGAGGGTCTCGAGGCCGCCTTTTTTCACCACCAAGCACACCAAGCACACCAAGAGGTCATGACCGGCCACGGCGCCGGCGTGCTCCCAGAACCCTTGGTGTGCTTGGTGTGCTTGGTGGTCAAATCGAACGGCGCAGCCGACCCGAGCACGGACAGGCCATTTTGACCGCAGAGAGCGCGGGGAAGCGCGGAGCGCGCAGAGGAGCTAGGGCTCTGCGATCTCTGCGCCTTCTCTGCGCACTCCGCGGTTAAATTTGGCCCCTCCCTCTGGGAGGGGTTTTCTTAGCTGGAGACGCATTTGGCGCCTTCGGTTTCGTTTTTGGCGGCGCGGAGGCAGGCGTTGTGCTGGGCGAGCACGACGCGGAGGTCGCCGGTGGCGTCGAGCACGTCGTAGACGCGCCAGCCGGCGCCGGAGTCGGTGAGCACGAAGGTCCAGGTCCCCTGCTCCTTGTCGTCGCTCTTGACCACCACGTCGTAGCGGGCCCCGTCCGGGTGGCCGGAAACCACCGAATAGGTCGCCCCGGTGTCCTGGCATTGGCAGAAGGGGTCGTAATCCATGTCGACGCCGCCCGACTTGTTCGCCGCGAGCATGCCGTTGTCGTTGACCAGCTTGAGGAGGGCGGGGTCGTAGAACTCAGCGTCGTACGTCTTCTGGAACGCCTGCTGGGCCTTGTCGGCGGCGTCGGTGTCGGTGCTGGCCCACTCCTGGCCGTGCAGCTGGTAGGGGGCGAGCAGGCGGGTGACGAAGGCGGTGGGCGTCTCGCCGGTTTTCGACGTGGGCTGGGCGGCGGCGGACGACGCCGGCGCCGCGGCGCTGGGCGCGGCGGCGGATGCGGCGGATGTGTTGGCCGGCGCGGCGGCCGGCTGGCAGGCGGCCAGGCCCGCGGCGGCGAGCAGGGCGTAAAGGGCGATGTGGGATTTCATATGAGGATCCTCCCCCGACGATCCGTCGAATGCGCCGATAGGAGCACGCCGCCGCCGAGTGGGCCAGGGGGGGCTCTCTTGCGGCGCCGCAGCGGCTCGGCCGCCCGATTGGACCGCCAAGGTCGCCAAGGACGCCAAGGGGTCCGAGAAAGCGTCCGTGCAGCGGCCAACCACCAGCGATCTGCGCCAAAGCGGACGGCCGGCCAGGCCGGCCGTCAAATCCTTATGCCGCCACCCCTCAGGCAAGCCCTGGCGACCGAGAGTCCTTGGCGTCCTTGGCGTCCTTGGCGGTCAGATTGGGGGCTTGCCGGAAGCGCCGTAACCCCTCCCCTCTCGCGCCTTGCGGCGCTCGGCCCCTCCCTATGGGAGGGGTCTTTAGCGCTCGTATTCGACTTCGATGAACTCGACGGTTTCGGCTTCGAAGGGGGCTTCGTTGGGGCCGCCGATCCAGCGGTAGGTGAGGCCGGCGAGGCCGCCGCCGACCAGGGGGGCGAGCCAGAAGAGCCAGAGCTGGCCGATCGCCCAGCCGCCGGCGAAGAGGGCCGGGCCGGTGCTGCGGGCCGGGTTCACCGAGGTGTTGGTGACCGGGATCGAGACCAGGTGGATCAGCGTCAGGCACAGGCCGATGGCGATCGGCGCGAGGCCCTTGGGCGCGCGCGCGTGGGTAGCGCCCATGATCACGAACACAAAGCCGAAGGTCATCACCACCTCGGTGACGAGGCCGGCGATGAGCGAATAGTGGCCGGGCGAATGGTCGCCGTAGCCGTTGGCGGCGAAGCCGGCGTGGGCGTCGAAGCCGGGCGCGCCGGAGGCGATGATGAAGAGGATGCCGGCGCCGGCGATGGCGCCGACAACTTGCGCCACGATGTAGGGCGCGACGTCGGCGCCGGGGAAGCGGCCGCCGATGAAGAGGCCGAAGGAGACCGCCGGGTTGAAGTGGCCGCCGGAGACGTGACCGAGCGCAAAGCACATGGTCATGACGGTGAGCCCGAAGGCCAGCGCGACGCCCAGAAGGCCGATGCCGACGTGCGGGAAGGCGGCGGCGAGCACGGCCGCGCCGCAGCCGCCCAGCACGAGCCAAAGGGTTCCGATGAACTCGGCCGTCAGGCGATGGGCCATGGGCATGGGCGTGGTCCTCCGTGGTCTGAGGGAGTGTGCGCCTGGGGGGCGGCGGGGCGCCAGGGGGAACAACGCCTGGGGGAAGAGGAGCGGCGGGGCCCGAGTCCAGCGGCGAAGGACGCCGAGGGCGCGAAGGGGGATGCGGCGGCGCCTTTCGAACTTCTCCCAGGGGGAGAAGGCGGGGACCCGCGCCGATGGCGCGGGGACGATGAGGGGTTAGGGCGCGGCGGGTTTGCCTGAAGCGCCGTAACCCCTCCCCCCTCGCGCCTTTCAGGCGCTCGGCCCCTCCCTATGGGAGGGGGTTGCGCTAGGTCGGCGAGCCGCCCTTTGGGGGGGTGCGGCCGAAGAGGGGGGTGGGTTGGTCGTCGTCGGGTTGGCCGGGGCCCTTGGCGTCGAGCTCGGCGAGGTAGGCGGCGCCTTCGCGCGTGATGTCCCAGCCCTGGCGGCTGCGGGCGGCGAAGCCGTGCTCGGTCAGGCGCTGGGCGTCGGCGATGTTGATGAAGGGGGTGAGGTTGCCGGCGCGCTTGGCGGCCAGGTTCCTCAGCACGCGCAACTCGGTCTCTGAGAGCGTCGTCATGGGGCACCATATCGCGCCTGCGCGGGGGCGGCGATGTCCGATTGGTTTCACCACCAAGCACACCAAGCACACCAAGAGTCGGCAGGTGGCCGCGGCTTTCGCGATCGCACGACGCCTTGGTGTGCTTGGTGTGCTTGGTGGTCGAATTTCGGCTTTCGCCGAAGGGTGCGACGGCGCGGGTTGGCCGCGCCGCCGCTGCGGTGTTAGGCGCTCTTGAGTTGGCCGGCGCTGGATTTGCCGCTGCGCTGGTCGCGCTCGAGCTCGAACTCGAGCTTCTGGCCCTCGTGCAGCGAGCCTAGGCCCGCGCGCTCGACGGCGGAGATGTGAACGAACACGTCCGAGCCGCCGTCATCCGGTTGAATGAAGCCAAAGCCCTTCTGGGCGTTGAACCACTTTACTGTACCACTTTTCATAAGTTGTCCCTTTCCGGAACAAGAGTTCTCACGCCCGGAAATGGGCTGTGAGTTCAAATTTTCGGAGAGGGTCGAGAACTCGTGCGGGCCTGAATCTTTAGATTTCGGCGAAGGCAGAAGGAGAGCCTAGGCGATATTTGACCGCTCAACAGTGGGGGGTCGGGAGGCGTAGGGCAAGCGAATTCGGCAAAATACTTCCCCGCGACGGCCGCGATTGTGTTAATAAAACCCTATGCGAGCAGATTTGGATCGAGCGGTGCTGACGGTCATGCGCCACGACGGCGGCTGGGCTGTCGAGCACAACGGCGAACACTTCGGCTATTCGGCCGACAAGGAAGTCGCCAAGGCGACGGCGCACAAGAAGGCGCGGCAGTTGCTGGACGGCGGCCGCGCTTGTCAGGTGCGAGTGTTCGGCGAACATGGCTTCTACGGCGCGCGATGAAATGAAGAGACCGCCCCCCGACCCCCGCTACTCCACCACGGCCGACCGGTTTCGCGGCGAGATCGAGAAGGCCGAGGCCGCCGGCGTCACGCGCAGGCGCATGACCCTGCAGCTGACGCTGAGCGACGTGAGCCAGCTGAGGCGCGACCGCAGCCTGCCGGTGAAGGACATCAGCTTCAAGGACGGCGAGATGCGCTATCTGGGCGTCAAGATCGTCCCCGGCGGCGTCAGCGAAAGCCAGCTGAACTACAAGGGCCGGGAATAGCGCAGCCCCGCGTTAGCGGGGATCTGCCTGAACCGCGGCGGCGCTGCGCCGCCCGATTTCACCACGAAGGGCACGAAGAGGCGGTTGTGGCTGCCGCGCTTCGGCTAGCTCCGACCCTTCGTGCCCTTCGTGTCCTTCGTGGTTGAAAAGGATGCGCCGCGCCGAGGCCGGTTTCGCGGACGGGAGGCACGTGAAATACCGTTCGCGTAAGCGTGCGCATACGCGAGAGCAGCCGTGAAACTGCGTATCGCTGGACTCGCCGCTTCGATCCTGGCTGCGAGCCTGACCTGCCTCGCCGATGCGCCAGCCGCCGCCCAACCGCGCAAGCCTCCGCACTGGGTCCACTGCAAGTGGCCGTTCCGCCCGCGCTGGATCAGCCTTCCGACCGGCAAACCCGGTTGGAAGTGCGTGGCCCTGATCAAGCCGCTCCGCTGAGACGCTTGGGCTCTGTCAAACTGAACGTCCGCTTTTCGGCCGGGAGCCATCCACACAGGACACTTCGTGAACCGCGGTGCTCCGTGTTGCGGAACGTCCAGGCTGCAGGGGTCGAGGTCGCCAGCGTAGTCGTTCAGGCCCGGGCCAGCGCCCTAGTCACTGAATATGCTGGTGGCGGGGGTAGCACTGATATCCCCCATATTTCAGGCACTTGCCGGTTATCTTGAGAGCTTCGCCCTTGTGACCGGCGTATTTTTCACAGATGTGAACCCGCACGTCACCCTTCGGGCAGGAACTTGCCTGGGCGGGCGCAGTCACTGTTGCCGCAGCTAACACCGCAATGAACGCATACAGTACTGGCCCGAGTTTCATCGCTGCCTCCTCGCATGCCCTCTGCGAGCCATCCTATCGACGCGCCTCGGCTGGCGCCATCTCAAAGGCGGCCCGCAAAGCGCAGTGGCGCGAGGCGGCTAAGGATCGCGAACGCGCGTCGGCGATAGCGAGTCGCGTTGCCAGGCGACACCGGTGGCGCATACTGCGGTTCGATTTGGCTGCCTGGAGATCGCTGCGATGAGGGGCGTTCCTGTAGGCTTTGCGATTGTGCTGACTTGCTTGGCGGCCTTAGGACCCGCTGACGCCGCGACGCGGACGGGCGCGGGCATCGGCGCCGGCGGGCTGCCTAACCATCCGCCGGCGGCTGGGGCGTGCAAATCCAACCCGCTCGTGCTCCGCAGATGCACCGATCTTTGGAACCAGTGCGTCAGCGTGCGCCATCGCGGCGATCCTTGTCCCGGCGAGTGGCGGCACTGCTGCTCGCCCGTCAATAGGCCCTGAGGGGGCCACGGCCGAGGACGGGGCTCGGGCGAGCCGGCGCTGGCGGCCACACATGGCCCACGCGATCAGCCGAGCTGACGCCAGCGCCGCCGCTCAACTCGGGCAGCCGCGCCGCGATGACGGCGTTCCCGGCCACCTTCAGCATGGCCGCGTCGTCGGTTGCCTCGCCTTTGGCGGCTATCGCCAGCAGGCGTTCGGTCGCCCTCGCGATTGTCAGCCTATCGGTGGGAACGTATCGGTCCGGAGAGGATTGGGCTGAGGTCAGCCATCCCGGCCAAGCTATGAGCGCAGCGGTGACCATCTACCTCGACTTCGCCTGGGCGGTCGGCCTGCTGGTCGCAGTGCTGATCTGGGCGAGCGAGAAGTCGGCCAGCTAGACTGTGAACTGAGGGGCAAGCGAAAGGTAGCGGCGCGCTGTCTGGGCCAACGTCCGCTTTCCGGCCAACTCCAGCGTCCGCTATCGACCCAAACGAGACATTCGCGCCACGCGAGCGGGCTGCGTGTCGATGCTGAAACGCGGCTGCACGGATCGAGGCGTAAAGGTGCATAAGGGCGCTCCTGGGGAGGAGCAGACTATGGACGCTCGATTGGCGGTCGCGGGCGCAGCGCTGCTAGCGGCCGTGCCCGGCGCCTCGTTGGCCCAAGCGGCGCGGCCAGGCGTTACCCACGGGTCGCGGGGCGTCTCCCAGCGCCAAGCGTAAGGAGAACCATCATGATCCGCAGCTTATGCACGGCAACTGCTGCGTTCGCTCTGATGACGGGCGTGGCGTTCGCGCAGGACTATCGCGATCCTGACGACCCCAACGTCATCGTCTATGGCCATGCAGAACCGGCACCCGTGCACGTCTTTCGGGGTGGCGTGATCGGCGCAGGCGTTGGCGCCCTGATCGGCTGCCTCGTGACGCTTCCGGTATGCGGCCCAGGCGCCGGGGTCGGCGCGGCCATCGGCGGCGGCACTGGCGCCGTCGCGGGCGCCGCCGTCTCGGTGGAACATCCGTATTACTACCGGATGCGGCCGGACGACTACCCGCCGCCGCGGGAGGACTACCCGCCGCCCCGGGACGACTACTACCGGCCGCCGCGGGAAGACTACCCGCCGCGGGAGGACTACTACCCGCCGCGAGACGACTACCCGCCGCCGCGGGAGGACTACCCGCCGCCGCCGGGCGACTAGCCCGCAGCCCGCTGGCGGCTGCTCCCGCGAAGGTCCGCTAGCCCCCGGGCGGGCCTACAGATGGTCTTTTTCGGAAGTGAGCGTGATCGTCCATCTTTCAGGCGGTGAACGAAGGTCCGGTTACGACCCAAAGCTGACATTTCCCGGCGGGCCATCGACCTAGACGGATTCCGGCCTCGTGCCTCGCACCGGCGTCACCGATTCATGGTCTAGGATGGGCTTGCGGCTTTAGGCGCGGTTTGCACTGACCAGTTCTCCAATGGCGTCGACTCCCATAGTGCTCGGAAGGCGGCGAGGCGTTCGTCGAAGGGGGGATTGGGACCGAATGGGTGGGACAGGTAGGCGCTGAGCCGATTGACGTGCATATCGAGAGAGGCCCCAGGCTCGGTCCGCCGAATGCGCCGAATGACGTCGCTGGCCCCCTCTTCCCGGTTCGTGGCCTGGAAAATCACGGTCTTCAGTAGCAGCGAGCCGGCGAAGTTCGGATTCATGCTCAGGGAGCGGTCGAGCGTCGCCTCAGCCGCCTCGAGCCGACCGTCGAGGAGTTGCGCAAGCGCCTGCAGGAAGACGGAGTGGAAGAACCCGGCGCTTCCCGGAGACAGGCGCCGCTCGGCCTCGAAGTGGGCGATGCCTTCGTCCCATCGGCGAAGGCGAATGTAGGCTAGGCCCAGCGTGCCCTGGACCGCCGCCAGATTGTGGTTCAGCGCCGCGGCACGCTCGGCCAACGGCAGCGCCTCTTGCTCCCGGTTGATCATGCAAAGCGCCCACGCGACGCGGGCCAGGACATTGGGCTCGTCGGGGGCGAGCGCCAGCGCCCGATCGATGTGTAGCTCGGTCTCGGGAACGCTTGCCATGTCGCCGCCGGTCCAGAAGACGAGCGCGCCAAGCGAGCTAGCCATCGAAGCATGCGCGGCGGCGTAGTCGGGTTCGATCGACAGCGCCTTGCGACCGTGCTCGATCGCCGTGCGGATGCTTCTCAGGCTGAGGCTTCCAGACGAGCCGCGCACAAGCGCTTCCCAGGCCGTGAGATCGCTGGGCTTCTTCAGCGCGCGCGCCACCTCCAGCTGCCGCACCTGGACACCGAGATGGGCCGCTACCTCGCTCACCAGGTCCTCCTGGAGCTCGGCCAGCTCGGCGAGCGGGCGGTCGAATCTCTGGATCCAGACGACGTTGCTCGTCTCGCCCTCGACTAACTGGCAGGTCACGCGCAGCGTGGCGCCCACGCGGCGGACGTTGCCCTCCAGCATGTAGCGGACACCGAGCTGCCGCGCCGCCGCGCCCAGGTCGGCGACGCCCTTGCGGTACCCCCGCGTAGCGCTGCTGGAGAGCACCTTCATGCCGCCGCCAAGCGACAGCGCATCGATCACGTCCTCAACCATGCCGTCGGCGAAGACGTCGTCCTCGACAACGCCGGAGCGGTTGGTGAAGGGCATCACCGCAACGCTTGGACGGCCACTTCGCCGCGGCGGCGCAGCCGTCGCGGCAGCGAACGCTGGGTCGGGCGCGACCTCTCGGAGCGGCGCGCGCGCTTGCCCCACAAACCCGCGCACCTCTGCCGAGGAAGTCTCGCCACGCCTCGTTTTTCGGGTCGCCCGTCCAATGCGACAGGTCGAGGGTGTGCGTGAGTTCAAACATGATCGGTCGCTCGCAAGCCTCGATCATCACCGGCGCCAGCGTGCGCATGCGGTCCGCCTGCGCCGCCTCGGCGCGCACCCAGCGCGAGGCGACTGAGTGTTTCGACCACAACACCACGACGGCCTTGGCGCCCCTGAGAGCCTGCTCGATCTTCTCGTCGAACGCGTCGCCCGAGCGCATGGCGTCGTCCCACCAGACGCTGAGGCCTTCAGCCTCCATCGCCGCGGCGAACCGCCGCGCGGTGGCGCGGTCTTCGTGGCTGTAGGAGATGAAGACGTCGGACATCCGCGCGACCCCACCCACCATCGCGGTCGGAACCCTAGCTACGCTGCGAAGTCAGGGGCAAGGGAAAGGTGACCGACGGCGGGGTGCGGTGCTCACGCCCTGTCCGCTTCCGAGCAGGTTGCCGATGTCCGCTTCCGACCCGAAGCGGACATTAGATTGTGGAAGGGATGCGTGACGTGTCAATCGACGCTGGCTGAACGCGCAACGGCTACCGCCGTCGGGCGCTTCGCCTCCCTCATAGGCGCCGGCAGTGTCCGCTTCCGGGCAACTACCTAATGTCGGCTAACGACCCAAAGCGGCCATTCACCGTTCGGCGTCAGCTGCCCGCCAGACCATCCCCCCGTCGCCGCGTCGCGCTGAGGATTTCGCCTGGCGTTGATCTGCGTCAACGACACCGGAAAGAGGCGCGAGCCAGAGTGTTCTTCTTTAGCAACTCAAAATCAGGGAGAGTTGTCATGAATAGCGAAGCCTTCGCAATTCGCACGAAACACTTCGCGCTGGCTGCCGCAGCGCTGGCAAGCGGATGGCTGAGTTCAAGCGGTCCGGCGGTTGCTCAGCAGGTCGAAGTCATCGCGCCACGCATTGTGGTACATCAAGCTGGACAGATGGCATCGAATGGGCTGCCGGTCGAACGCATCACGCTCACGCGCGAGGTGGGCTATGGCGACCTTGACTTGACCACACAGGCGGGTGTGGCCACGCTTCAAACGCGCATCAACGACACGGCGAAACAGTCCTGTGCGCAGCTGGACGCATTTTATTCAAGTCCAAACGAACGGGATATATCTCAGGCATCCAACCAAAACTGCGTCAGCGACGCGGTCGACAGCGCCATGGCGCAGGTAAGGTTGATCGAGGCCCCCCGCTAGCAGACGCGCCGCGTACGAGGGTGGCGTCGGCAACGAGCGTTCGGTCGGCCGAGCCTTTCGCCATTGACTAGTGGCTGGTTATGCGGCTCGGCCGCGCCTTGGGTCGCCCGTCAGCGTTTCAGGCGCGCTTTGGTAGATCAAAGGCCGATGTCCGCTTTCCCCCGTATAGCGGCCGCCCCCGGCGGTCGGCTCTAGCTCGAAGCGGACATTGGACTGCGCTATCTGCTGCTGTGCGTGGCGGTCTTGTTGGTGATCTTCCAGCCGCCCTTGATTCTCAACAAATTGTGGAAATCGATAAACCCGTCGGACTCGCCGTCCGGATCCCAGCTGAGCTGCACTGCCGCCGCGTCTCCCACCTGCGTCACCGAGATAAACCCTCCAACGATGCCCCAACTAGGCGGTGCCCCCCAAGTCTCGAAGCTTTCGGAGATTGGGTTCTTGTGAAGAACGCCATCAGCGTCGATGTAGAAAATCCAGGCGTCTTCGTGAAAGGCCTCCTTGAATTTGCTGACATCGTTGTCATTGAACCCGTCGATGTAGAGCTGCATGACCCGAACGATCTCATCGTAGTCGTCTGTCCGCGCGGTCACGATGACCTCCCGTTGTTCTTGGACCTGATGGGGGCTCCAGCTTCCGCGTCGGCCAGGGTTAGACCAGCGCCCACGCCTTGTACTCGCCGACCAGCGCCCGGAGGCGTTATCTGTAGCCCCTGGGCTGGACCCTCGACGTCACGTGGCACGTCTTGCCCTTGGCGATGCAGGTGTCGCCGCAGGGAACGCCGTGCTTGCAGTGCTTGACCGAGAGCGCGCGCG
>DATNIH010000290.1:0-24005 GCA_035604515.1 Caulobacteraceae bacterium
GCTGATCACCTGGCGCCCGTCCTCGGTCTCGGTGAGGCAATGGCCCCCCGGCAGGGTGTGGGCGCCTTTCACCCGGCAGCCGAAGCGCAACACGACGCCGCGATCGCGCAGGTCGTGTTTGAACTCGTCCGCCAGCTCCTGATCGACGAACGGCAGCATACGGTCGGTCGGCTCCAGCACCGTCACTTTGATATCCAGTGCGCTGAAGATCGAGGCGTACTCCAGGCCGATCACGCTGGCGCCGATCACGGTCAGCTGGCGCGGAATCATCGCCAGATCGAGGATCTCGTCGCTGTCGACCACGCGCACGCCGTCGAAGCCGATGTGCGCCGGGCGGTAGGGTCGCGTGCCGACGGCGATGACGAATTTGTCGGCCGCGCACACCCGCAGGTCGCCGTCGTCGCAAGTGATCTCGACGCGGTTCGCGTCGACGAAGCGCGCCGATCCGCAGACGGTGTCGACGCCGTTGCGGGCGAACTGGTGCTCGAGGATCTCGACTTCGTGGTTCAGCGTCATGTGCAGGCGCTTGAGCAGGTCCCCGGCGCTGATGTCCTGCTTGACTCGGTACGCCGCGCCGTAGAAGCCGCGCTCGCGCCAGCCGGACAGGTTGAGCACCGTCTCGCGCAGGGTCTTGGACGGGATGGTGCCGGTGTGCACCGAGACCCCGCCGACGCGGCGGCCCTGCTCCACCACCAGCACCCGTTTGCCGAGCTTGGCCGCCTGGATCCCCGCCCGCCGTCCGGCCGGTCCCGAGCCGATGACGATCAGGTCAAAGGCGGAATGAGTGTTCGACAAGGCCGTCCCCCGATGCGTGCAGCAGCTTAACCCTACCCGTCAGCCGTTAAGGACTAGCTTTGGCGCCGAGGTGTGAGGGATTGACGACAACGCCCGCGATCGGCGCTGCCGCGCCGATCGGTGCGCTAGGCCGAGGCAGGTTTGGCCGCGCCCGCCTTCGGTTTCGCCGCTGGCGCCGGTCCGTCGACGTCCGCGGCGGCCTGTCGGGTCGCGATGGCCGGGCGGGGCGCTGGCAATGGCGCCGTCCGGAAGCGGTCCTTCATCTTCGCCACCCAGCCGGTGAACACCTGGTTGTCGGCGGCCATGCGGCTGAAGTCGGCGGGGGAGACCTCGCCGTTGTTGAGCCCGGAGAGGGCGACACGAAGGGCGTCCGGGTTGCGGGCGGTGGCGACGAACGGACTCCAGCGAGCCCTGAGCCGCCCCAGCGAGGCGTCATCGGCGGCGAGCGAATAGGCGACGGCGGCGCGCAGCAGCTGGCCTTCCTGCTCCGAGGCTAGCGGGCCAGGCTGCTTATAACGATCGCCGAGCATGCGCTCGAAGATGGCGCCGGCGGCCGGCCAGGCCTTCGAGCGCCAGTCGATCTCGGCCCGCGCGTCGGCGGCGTCGGGCGAGTTGTCGGCGCCCAGCATCTCCAGCGCCGTGTCGTACTGGCCGACGCCGGTCAGCGCCCGGGCGGCGACGATGCGCCGCTGCAGGTTCAGCGCGTTGGGCAACACGGTGGTGCGGGAGGCGTTGATGACCGTCAGCGCGTCCTCGGGCTTGCGGTCCATCAGGTAGATCACCGCCAGGTCGGTGGCGACCTGCGCCTTCGAGACGCCATCGAGGCGCTTGTCGACCTGGTACTGCAGCAGCTGCTCGGCCTGGGGCAGCAGGTCGACGTCGACCAGCCGGCGGGTCAGGCGTCGCACCATGGCGTCGCCGTCCGCGCCGACCGGGGTCAACTCCTTGAAGTCGTAGAACAGGGCCAGCGCCTGGATCGGCTGCAGGCCATCGGCCTGGCCGTCGAGGAACAGGCTCTTGAACGCGGCGGTGAGGTCGGCCTGGAGCTGGGTCGCCTCCGGCAGGTCCGGCAGGTCCTTGCCAGCGGAGCGGAACGCCTCCAGCGCCTCGCGATAACGTCCCTGGCTGAGGTAGAGCTGACCCAGCGCTTGGATCGTCTCCAGCTCGAACGCGCCGCCGCGCCAGCGGTAGCGCAGCGAGTCGAACACATCGATCGCCTGCGCGGGACTCGCCGAGCCCTGCGCCAGTTGGATCTGGGTGGCGTGCAGCAGTGCGGGGCCGGCGACGTCGTCCAGCGGCGAGCTGGTCAGCGCCTGGAACTTGGCCAGCGCGCCGGGGTCGCCGGCCTGCTGCGCCACCCGTGCGTCGACCAGACGGGTCTGCGCGTCCTCGTCCGGGCCGACCTGGTTCTCCAGCGCGAAGTTGATCCAGCTGCGCGCGCCGCCGACGTCGCCCAGCGCCAGCGCGGTCTCGGCCGCGGCGCGGGCGAACCGCTGCTTCCAGAGCGGCGGGAACTGTTGCAGCGCCGACGAGCCGGCGGTGAACGCCTTCTTGGCGTCGGGCCACTGGCTGGTCTTGGCCAGCACATAGCCGCGCCAGAGGCTGGCGGCCGGGTTGTCGTCCAGCACGGGGGCGCCGAGGTCGCTCTGGGCCTCCTTGTAGCGGCCGGCCATGGCGCGGGACATGCCGCGCAGGGCGCGGAACTCCGCCTCCCCGCCGAGCGCCGGGTGGGTGCGGAACGCATCGTCGAGCACACCGATGGCTTCGAACGACAGCTGCTCGCCGATCAGGAAGCGGGCGAGCGCCATGTGGCCGGTGGTGGCGCCCTCAAGCCCCTTGCCCTCCTCGTCGGCGACCGGGCCGATCAGGGCCTGGTAGCGGGGGATGAAGCCGCCTTCGGCGGTCTTGGCCCAGTCATCGCCGATCAGCCCGGCCAGCACGGTCGCCTTCGGCGCGTCCAGCGCCTGCGCCGCATCGAGCTGGGCCGAGCCGGACGAGAGCGTCAGGCCTTTCGGCCGGCTCAGGGTGACGATATCGCCGTTGAAGGCGACCGAGAGGTCGTCGATCTTCGGCTCGACCGCCAGGCCCTGCGCCGACTGCAGAAAGGTGAACTGGACGAAGTCGCGTTGCGTCGGCAGCCCCTTGGCCGGGGCCAGCGCCGTCACCACGGCCACCTTGTCGCCCACGGCCGGGTCGTCGACCCAGAACACCCCGGTGGCGCCGGCCATGGCTGTGGTGAGGGTGGCGGGGCCGGCGGAGTCGTCGCGACTGAGCTTCACCGGCGTGAACGGCGGGTTGCTGAACGGCTCGAGCGTGATCGCCCAGTCCGACCCCTCGGCCGTGGCCGAGAACGCCACTGGCGTGCGGGTGGCGATGCGCACCGCCGAATAGCCCGGTCCGTTGAAGCTCTGCATCGAGGCGAACTGCACCGCGTTCTTGGGCGCCTGGCTGAGGTCGAGCTTGGCCACGGCGTCGAACACGATCCAGATCGCATCGCCGCGCCGAAAGACGGCCGCCCCGCAGGGATTGCGCCAGACGAAGTCCATCCGCAGCTGCGAGCCGGCCAGCGCCGGGCGCATCGCCACCACGCCGCCGAACGGGACCGGATCGGGCCGGTCCGGCGCCGGCGTCTGGGCCGGCATCGCCGCCTGCGCGACCTGCTTGGCGAACACATTGACGAAGTCGGCGCCGTCGGCCTGGCCGGTCAGCGCATCGCCGTCATCGGTCAGGGTGATGACGAAGATCAGCCCGCCTTTCTGGTGCTGGACGTCGACCGACTTCACCCACTTCAGCGGCACGGATTTCAACGTCGCCAGGTCCGGATGGGCGTCGCGGCTGAAGCTGACCCGCAGCACCTGGCCGTTGCGCTGGACGCCCATCGCCCCATCGCCCGCGCTCCAGCGGAACTCGATGCGCGAGAACTGATCGGCCTGACCAACACGGACGGTCAGCCCTGGCTGCACCGTGATCGGCGTCTCGGCCACGACCGGAGCGGCGACGAGGGCGGCCATGGCGATCGCGGCGACGGCGGCGCGCAGCGCAGCCTTGAACGCCCTCGCCCAGAGAAGCGAAGGGGCCCGCGAAGGTCTGAATGGCGGGAGACGCCTCAAGCCTCTAGCCGGATTTGGCCGGCGGGGTGGCGGCTGGCGCCGGCGAGGGCGTAGAGGCGGCGACAGCCGGCTTCGGCGTCAACGGCGGCGCGACCTGAGCGGCGGTCTTCGGCAGCGTCGGTGCGGCGGCCGCCTGCGGCTTTGGCGCCGGCGGGGTCGTCGCGGACTTCACTGGAGCGGTCGGTGTCGGCGTCACCGGCTTGTTGGCGGCGAGCGCGGCTGCGACCGGCTTCTTCGGCTTGCGATGGACGGCGGCCGCCTTCGGCTTGGCCGGCGTCGTCGCGACCGGCGCGTTGGTCGGATTGGGCGCCGCGGTCGCCTGGGCGAGCTGCGGCGGCGCCGCGGCGGTCGGGGCGGCCGGCGGCGTCGCCGCAGCCTGCGGCGCGGGCGGGCTGATCGCGGCGCGGGCGGCGTTGGCCTGGGCGACGTAACGCGCGGCCAGCGACTCGGTAAGGCGCTTGGCTTCCGGCGGCGGCATCTTGGCGATCATCGCCGAGAGCACGCGCTCCTTCATCTTGGCCGCGATCGGCAGGCGCACCTGGTCGGTGAGCAGGACGAAGCGGTCAGCGGAATCCTGCGGCTTCATCGCCTCGTAGACCTTCACCAGCCGGTCGACCTCGGCCTGCTGCTTGTCGTCGAGCTGGCCGACCAGGCCCTGCATGTCGGCCTTGAGCGCGTTCATAGTGGCGATGCGGGCGTCGACCTTGGCCTCGGCCGCCTGGATCAGGGCCAGCTGGGTGTCGAGGCCCTGTTCGCGTTGGTCGAGCTCGCCGCGGCGCGCGCCGAGGCTCTGGATCACCTGCAGCTCGGCGGGCGAGAGGCCGGCGTCCTTGGCCAGCTGGGTTGGGCTCTCGGCGCAGATCGGCGCCGGCTTGGCGGCGACCACCTGCGCGGCGTCGGCGGGGGCGGTGACGCTGGCGTCTGAGGCGACGGCGCTCGCGGCGGTCGCGTGCTTGCCGGAAACGCCCTCGGCGAAACTGCGCGCGGCCCCGAAGATGCCGGGACCGTTTTCCACCGCGTTGATGGCGAGGACGCCGCCGGCGGCGATCGCCACCAGCGGCATGAGGCGGGGCATCTTCATCAGCGCAAGCCTCCTGCGACGCGGCGCGGCGGCGCTTCGAACAGGTCTTCGTCCGCGCGGCTATTCGGCCTGGCGGGCGCGGCCTTCGGCCGGGCCAGCGCCTGCAGCCGCTCCATCCGGGCGGCCGCCTCGGGCGAGAGCCGGGCGAGCGCGGGCGACGTCGCGCGGGGCGCCGGGGCCTCATCGTCTTCCAGGATCAGGTCGTTGCGCGCCGCGGCGTCGGCCAGCGCGGAGGGCGAGGGGCCGGCCTTGGCCGAGCCATAACGCTCTGCGAAGCGGGCGAAGGCGCTCTCGCGGCTCTCGGCCGGACGAGCGGCGGGCGAGCGAGCCGCCTCGGGGCGAAGCGCTTCAGGGCGAGACGCTTCGGGGCGGGGCGCTGCACGCGGCGCTTCCAGGCGCGGCGCGGTGACCAGGCGGGTGTGCACGCCCTCGGCCTCGGCGGTCAGCTTCTCCAGCCGACCGGCCAGGTGACCGGCGCGGTCGATGCGGGCGGCGAGCGTGTCGGCCGCTTCGTCGGTGGCGGCGCGCAGGTCGGCGAGGCCCTGCTCGGCGCGGGCCGCCGCACGATCGAGATCGCCCACCGCCTGCGAGAAGCTCTGGTGCGACGCGCGCAGCGCCTTCAAGCGGCCTTCAAGCCGCCAGCCGAGGAACAGCGCGCCGACGAGGAGCACGCCCAGCAGGGCGTTCATGATCAGTCCAATGTCGCTCATGGGATCCTCTGAACGGCTTGCTTGGCGGCGGGCGGCAGCGGCGCTTCGACCCGGATGGCGATGTGGTGGTTGCGGCGGCCCATGCGGCCCACGGTCAGCGGGATCGTCCCGGCCCGCAGCTGCACCATGGTGTCGGGCGTGGCGTTGAGCATCAAGGTGTCGCCGATCTTCAGGTCCAGCACCCGCGACAGCGCGACCTGCTGCTCGTCGAGCACCGCGCGGACGTCGAGCTGGGTGGTCCAAAGCTCGGTGGCCAGGTGGCCTTCCCAGATGTTGTCGCGCCCGAACTTCTCGCCCATGAACTGCTGCAGCAGCATTTTGCGGATCGGCTCGAGCGTCGCGTAGGGCAGCAGCAGCTCGATCCGTCCGCCGCGGTCTTCCATGTCGATCCGCAACTTGACCAGGATGGCGGCGTTGGCCGGCCGGGCGATGGCGGCGAAGCGCGGGTTGGTCTCCAGTCGATCGAGGGTGAAGGTGACCGGGGTCAACGGCTCGAACGCGACGTGGCAGTCGTGCAGCACCACCTCGACCATGCGCTCGACCAGCACCCGCTCGATGGTGGTGTAGGGCCGGCCCTCGATACGCATCGCCGCGGTGCCGCGGCGCCCGCCCAGCAGCACGTCGACGATCGAGTAGATCAGGTTGGAGTCGACGGTCAGCAGGCCGAGGTTGTCGAGCTCCTCGGCGCGAAACACCGAAAGGATCGCCGGTAGCGGGATCGAGTTGAGGTAGTCACCGAAGCGGATCGACGAGATGTTGTCGAGGCTGACCTCGACGTTGTCGGAGGTGAAGTTGCGCAGCGATGTCGTCATCAGCCGCACCAGGCGGTCGAAGACGATCTCGAGCATCGGCAGGCGCTCGTAGGAGACCAGCGCCGAATTGATGATCGCGCGGATGCCGGTGCGTTCGGCGGCGTCGTCGTCGGACAGGTCGAAGCCCAGCAGGCTGTCGATCTCGTCCTGATTTAGGATGCGCTCGGCCCCGCCGACGTGGCCGTCGCCCTCGGCCATCTCCCAGCCGCCGTCCCCCGCGTCTTCGACGGCGGGTTCCTCGCCAGCGGCGACCTGCGGGTCGGCGTCGAGCTCGGTGATGTTGTCTTCGGTGTCTGCGGCCATGGGACTTGGCGATCAGCGAGCTTGCGCTAGTTGATCAACATCTCCTCGATCAGAACGCCGCTCACCTTGGATGGGGCGATGACGAGGTCGACGCGGCGCTGCAGTTCGGTGCGCAGCCGCAAGGTCCCCTCGCTGCCCGACAGGTCTTCCGGCCGCAGCTCGCGCAGGAAGGTCTGGAACACGTCCTGCAGCCGCGGCATCTCGGCGTCGAGCGTGTCGGCGGTGTTGTGGTCGGGAAGCTCGAACGTCAGTTTCAGCTTCAGGAAGGTCGGCTTGCCGTCGGGGGTCTGCATGTTCACGACGATGTCGGGCGGGGTGTAGAACACCACGCCGTCCGGTCCGTCCTGCACCTGCGGCGCGTTGGGGTCGGCCTTGCCGTCCTTCTTGTCGCCCTTGGCCTTGGGCGGCAGCTTGTGGGCTTCCTTGGCCGGCGGGCTCTTGGGGGCCAGGAAAAAGAAAGCAGCCCCGCCCCCGCCGCCAAGCACGACGAACGCGGCGGCGCCGGCGATGATCAGCATCTTGAGCGGCAGCTTCTTCTTGCCGCCCTCTTCGCCTTCAGCGCCTTCTTCGCCCTCGACCTTGTCTTCGTCCGGGGCTTCGGCCTCCTCGGCCTCCTTCTTGCCCTTGGACTTGTCCTTCGCCACGCGCGCGATTCCTTGGAGTGTAGGTTCCGATCAATCGCGCGGCGTTGGTTAAGGATCAGTTGTTAACACCCCTTAACGGCGGCAAACCTTGCCGGGGACTCTCGACCGGGCGGCGCCCGTTAACCTTTTTGTCCACTGAAATTACTGGCTTTTTTCGCTGGCCCGAAGCTTGCAGCCAAGCGCTGGACCATTTGGCCGCAGGTAGGGCTGGTTTCTTAACGTCATGGACAACGCGATCTACGTCGGGCTGTCGCGGCAGATGATCCTCGAGCGCGAGCTCGACATCACCGCCAACAACCTCTCCAACGTCGACACCGTCGGCTTCAAGTTCGAGTCGATGATCTCGAACGACGACCCGGTGACGATGCCGACGCTGGGCCAGCCGCCGACGGCGGTGAACTTCGTCGCCGGGGTGGGCGTCGCCCGCGACTTCACCCAAGGCTCGCTGACCCAGACCGGCGCGGCGTTCGACGTCGCGATCGACGGGCGCGGCTTCTTCCAGATCAACACCGCCAACGGGCCGCGCTACACCCGCGACGGCCGCTTCCGCATGGACGCCAGCGGCCAGATCGTCGACCAGGACGGCGATCCGGTCGACGGCGCCGGCGTGGTCGATCCGAAGAAGGGCCCGGTGACCATCTCGCCCAACGGCGTGGTGAGCCAGTCCGGCCAGAACACCGGCAAGATCGCCGTCTACAACTTCGACAGCCTCGCGGCGCTGTCGAAGGATGGCAACAACCAGTACCGCAACGACTCCAACCTGACGCCGACCGCCGCGCCCAACGCCCAGGTGCGCCAGGGCTTCCTCGAGCAATCCAATGTCGAGCCCATCCGGCAGATCACCCGGCTGATCGAGATCAACCGGGCCTACGACGCGATCGCCAGCATGATGAGCACCACCGCAGACCTGTCCAACGCTTCGATCCAGCGCTTGGGCGCGGTCAACCCGAGTTAAGGACCGTCTAGATGCAAGCCCTCAGAACCGCCGCGACCGGCATGGCCGCCCAGCAGCTCAACGTCGAGGTCATCTCCAACAACATCGCCAACATGAACACCGTCGGCTTCAAGCGCCAAAGCGCGGTGTTCGAAGACCTGCTGTACCAGACCTACGAGCAGCCGGGCGCGCAGTCGTCCGACTCCGGCAACGTGGTGCCGACCGGGGTGCAGATCGGCGCCGGCGTCAAGGCCGGCTCGGTCTACCGCATCACCGGCCAGGGCGCCCTAACCAACACCGGCAACGCCCTCGACCTGGCCATCAACGGCCAGGGCTATTTCCAGGTGCTGATGCCTGACGGGACGACGGCTTACACCCGCGCCGGCAACCTCTCCGCCAACAACCAGGGTCAGATCGTCACCGCGGACGGTTATCTGGTGCAGCCGACCATCTCGCTGCCGGCCAACACCACCAACATCACCATCTCGCAGACCGGCCAGGTGCAGGCGACCATCGGTGGGGCCAACGCGCCGACCGTTGTCGGTCAGATTCAGCTGGCGACGTTCCTGAACGACGCTGGGCTCGACGCCATCGGCAACAATCTGTTCGATGAAAGCGCCGCCTCCGGCCCCGCCACCGCCGGCAATCCCGGCGCCCCCGGCTACGGGATGGTGATGCAAGGCTACACCGAGGCCTCCAACGTCGACCCGGTCAGCGAGATCACCAACCTGATCGTCGCCCAGCGCGCCTATGAGATGAACTCCAAGGTCGTCACCACCGCCGATCAGATGCTCTCCACCGCGACCCAGACCAAGACCTGAGCATGATCCGCCACCTTGCCATCCTCGCCACCTGCCTGGCGTTGGCCGCGCCGGCGTTCGCCGGAACGCCGGTGACCTTGAACGCGCACCTTGTCGACGCCACCGGCCATGTGACCCTCGGCGAGTTGTTCGACGACGCCGGGCCGGCGCGCGACGTGGTGGTGGCCGAGCGCAGCGGGCAAAGCGTGGTGCTGGACGCCGCCGCCGTACAGAGCTTCGCCCGCCGCTATGGCCTCGACTGGGACAACCCCACCGGCATCTCGCGCATCATCGTCCGCGGTGAGGCCGCCGGCCAGAACCGCGAGATCCTCACCTACGCCCACAGCCTGACCGCCGGGCAGATCGTCGAGGGCTCGGACCTGATCTGGGCCAAGGCCGCGGCCGCGCCGGCGGACGCCGCGCCCGGCGTCGACGGCGTGATCGGCATGGCCGCGCGCCGGCCGCTGCGCGAAGGCGATCCGGTGCTGGTCCGCGACATCACCGCCCCCCTGGTCATCAAGTCGGGCGACACGGTCGAGGTCACCTACGCCGCCGACGGCATGACCCTGACGCTGGAGGCCAAGGCGGTCGCCAACGCAGCGGTCGGCGAGACCCTCAACGTTTTGAACACAGCCTCGAAGAAACTGATCGAGGTGGTGGCGACGGGCCCGGACCAGGCTGTGGTCGGACCCGAAGCCCTCCGGCTGAAGGCCGAACGCGACCCTGCCCAAATCGCCCTTCGCTAGGAGCCCGAAGCCTTCCATGCGCCGCGCCGCCGTTCTCGCCGCCACCCTCCTCATCCCGTCCCTCGCCGCCTGCAGCTCTGTGCACGAGGCCATCGACGGCCCCAAGATGGGCCCGATGGCCTATCCGACGGCGCTGGTCGGCCAGACCCAGCCGGAGTTCGAGTCCGCCCGCCTGCCGCT
The DNA here is from genome assembly GCA_035604515.1 of Caulobacteraceae bacterium. Taxonomy (GTDB): domain Bacteria; phylum Pseudomonadota; class Alphaproteobacteria; order Caulobacterales; family Caulobacteraceae; genus Acaudatibacter. The sequence goes on from DATNIH010000290.1 coordinate 10,116, forward strand.
GCCCGCGCCGGTGACGCCGAACTCGCTGTGGCGCACCGGCGCGCGGACGTTCTTCAACGACCAGCGCGCCGGACGCGTCGGCGACATCCTGACCGTGCTGATCACCGTCAACGACTCCGCCAAGACCCAGAACACCACCAACGCCAGCCGCACCACCAGCAACGCGCTTGGCGTGCCGAACTTCCTCGGCCTGGAATCGAGCATCGGCAAGGTGCTGCCGGGCGCCGACGCCACGAAACTACTCACCACCAACTCCGCCGACACGTCGGCGGGCACTGGCGGCGTGAACCGGGCCGAGCAGATCAACCTGACCATCGCCGCGGTGGTCACCCAGGTGCTGCCCAACGGCAACATGGTGATCCAGGGCAGCCAGGAGATCAAAACCAACGACGACATCCGCCAGCTGACGGTGGCCGGGGTGGTGCGGCCGGAGGACATCTCCTCGTCCAACACCATCTTCTCCAGCCAGATCGCCGAGGCGCGGATCAACTACGGCGGCCGCGGCGACATCGCCTCGGTGCAGAAGACCCCCGCCGGCACCGCCCTGCTGCAACGCTTCTGGCCGTTCTGACCTGGGCCTCATCGCCGCCTTGGAGATGCGTCAGCCGCATTTCCAAAGCGCAATGAATTACAAATCTTCGTTGATTCCCATTGCGATTTAGACGCGAAGGCGCCTAGCTTCGCCCTCCTTCGGGCGAGCGGGGAAGCTTCAGATGCCTGACGACGCCAAACCGGCGACCATCGCGGCGCAGCCCCAGGCGGCGCCCGAAGCCGCCGCCTCCGGCCAGATCCAGGACTTCATCTTCGCCCGCGAGCTGTCGGAGGTTTACCTCCTGCTCGACAACGTCTCGATGAGCTCCGGCAAGAGCCTGCCCGCCGCGCCGAAGAGCGGGGAGGACGACGCGTCGGACCTGATCGAGCAGATCTGCCGGATCGGCTGGCCGCCGACCGGCTCGACCGCCGATCGCGCGCATCAGGCCGCCGTGCTGCTGCGCGCCAGGGACACCCTGAACAGCGCCGCCGCGCCGGCCACCGGCGCCACCATCGCCTTCACTCTGCTGGTCGCCGGCGAAGGCGGCGGCCTCAACGCCGGCTCAAAACGCCGCGAACCCACCCCCTCAACCGCCTGGGCGCCGGGCGTCGGCTGGGGTGACGGCGATGCGCCGTCGCGCGTCTCGCTGGCGATCATGGCGTTCCCCAATCTGCTGCGCGAGGCGCGGCGCTTCCAGACGGCGATCCCGATCATCGTCTGCGCCCTGTTCGCGATGTTCCTGATGACCTCATGGCTGTCGTGGGACATCGCCGTCGGCAACTCGGCGCTGGCCGAGTGGACCAAGGTCAAGGCCAGCGTCACCCAGCAGGCCGCCGACTCGACCCAAAGCGCGCCCCCGCCCACCCCGCTCGCGAAGCCGGGCCAGTTGACGCCGCAGCGGCAGCAGGGCGAGCGCGACATCGCCTTCGCCGACGCCAACCTCAGGCACTGGCTGGAGTTCTGGCAGTTCCTGATCGGCGGACCCAGCCACGTCGACTGCGGCGGTCCGTGCTCGTCCGAGCTGGCGGCCGACGTCAACGAGAAGTGGGCCGGCGAGATCCTCAACGTGCTCGGCGGCGCAGTGCTGCCGACGCTCTATGGCCTGCTCGGCGCCGGCGCCGCGGTGGTCCGCACCATGTCGGCCAGGATCCGCGAGAGCCTGCTCTCGCCGCGCCACCTGCAGCTCACCTTCGTCCAGCTGACCTTGGGCGCGCTGATCGGCGGCTGCATCGGTCTCTTCGTCACCCCCTCCGGCGCGCCAAGCTCGGCCGCGCCCGGACTGCTGGGCTCGGTGCCGCTATCGGCGTCCGCGCTGTGCTTCCTCGCCGGCTTCGGCGTCGACGGCGTATTCCAGGCGCTGGAGGGACTGATGCAGCGGGTGTTCAACGTCGCCGACCCGACCAAGAAGCCGCAGACGTAGCGCAAGCGCCGGTCAGGCGACGGCCCGCAGCGGCTCGGCGAAGCTGCGGGCGAACAGGTCCATCGAACGGCGCATGCCACCGCCGGCGAAGGCGACGTCGATGATGCCGACGCCGGCCTGGGCGAGCGCATTGGCCTTGGCCAGGATGGTGTCGACCCCGCCCATGAACTGCACCCCGGCAACGCCGGCTGTCGGATCGCCGCCGCCCGCGCCGGCCGGCGCGCCCGAGCCGATGCCTGCGGCCGCGCCGCGAATGCCGATTCGCTCGGCGATCTCCTGCGCGGCGGCGTCGTTTTCGCCGACGATCATGCGGCCGCGGTACAGCACATTGTCTGCCGTCGGCTCCCAGCCGGCCGCGCGGGCGGCCGCCTTGTAGAGGTCGACCTGCTGCTTGACCTTGGCCGGCGGCGCGAAGCCGATCGCCACCGAGAGCCGGTTGCGGCCGGCGAACTCGGCCGACTCGTCGCTGTTGCCGGAGAAGAAGATCGGCGGGTGTGGGTCCTGCAGCGTGCGCGGCCACACCGAAACGGTCTGGAAGTTGAAGAACTTGCCCTCCCACGAGAACGGCTGCGGCTCGGTCCAGGCCTTGCGGATCAGCTGTACGCCCTCCTGGGTCATCTCCCGGGTCTGGGCCGGATCGGCGCCGTAGGTGGCATGCTCGTTGGGCGTGCCGCGCAGGAACAGCACCACCACGCGCCCGCCGCTCAGCGCATCCAGCATGGCGATCTCCTCGGCCGCGCGCACCGGATTGATCAGCGGCACCAGCGGACCCAGCAGGGCGATCTTCACACGGCTGGTCTTCTGGCTGACCGCGGCGCCGAGAATGGCGGGGTTCGGCGTCATCAGCCCCGGCGAGTAGTGGTGCTCCGAGATCGAGACCCAGTCGAACCCGGCTTCCTCCGCCCACTGATAGTGGCGGACCGCCGTCTCCATGCTCCTGGCCGCTTCCTCGCGGTCGCAGAGTTCCGGCGGGACCGGCCAACCGCGCTGCGCCACCTTGCCGGTATAGGCGCCCGTCCCCAGGAAACAGAGTTTCATCGCGTCCGCCCCTCGCCGTCTCTTGTCGTTGACGGCGAGCCTAGCAGAGGAGGAACTAGTGTCCCGAATCCGAAGTTCGCAAGCGCATCGTGGCGGGCTCCGACGAGCTTCGGATTCGATCAGGACACTAGCAAGGTAGCGTTTCTAGTGTGCTTTTTCGGATTTGAAGTTCGCTCGGCGGCCGACCCCAAGAGAGGGCGAACTTCAAATCCAGCACACTAGGCTGTCGCGGCCGCCTGCCGTTGGGCGATGATCGCCATCACGCGCTGCATCAGCGCCGGGTCCATCAGGGCGCTGGGGGGTTTCATCAGCCTGCCGAACCTCGGCGGTCGAGTGTCGATGTTTGACGGCGGCGCGTGTCAGGGCGAGCTCGCGTGGAGTTTTCCTCACACCCCAATGTTTCACGTGAAACCGCTATTCACCGATGATATCGGTCCCCTGCCCGGCCGCGCGCCTGTTCGGACCGGCGCGCTGGCCCAGATTTTCTAGCAACCTCACGATGTCAAAGACCCGGCCGCGCGAGCGCAGCGACGCCAGCACTTCACGCCGGTGATTCCTCGTCAAGCCTGCAGCGCGATCGGCGCTGACTCAGTTTGACGCCGCCGGCGATCTCCAGCAGCATCATCGCCCCGCAGAGCACGATCACCGCCCAGGCGCGGCGTTCGTTGCGTTCATGGGCGGCGCCGAGGAAGACGTGATCGTGACCCAGTCGATCCGCCATCGCCTAGCGCTCCGACGGCATTGCGCTGGCGCCGGCATGGATGTCGATCGCCAGGCGCAGAAGATCGACGGTCCGGGATACGCCGAGCTTCGATTTCATCTGGGCGCAGTTGTTCGCGATGGTCTTGTAGGAGACGTCAAGTTCGACCGCGATCTGCTCCAGGCTCGACCCAATCGCCAGGAGCCTCAGGATCTCCATCTCACGAATGCTCAGTGAGTCGACGTTTTGCGGATCATCGTCGGGGTCCAGGGCAAGCGCCTGGGCGATCTCGCGGTCAACGTAGCGCGCTCCCTGGTTGACCCGTTGAACGGCGGTGACGAGTTCCTCAGGTGGCGCGTTCTTGCTGACGTAACCGTAGGCGCCGGCGGCCATCGCGCGACGGGCGAAGCGGGGCGCGGCGTGCATGCTAAGCACGAGTACGCGGCCACAGCGAGCCTCCACCAGCTGGCGCAGCAGCTCAAAGCCGCCGAGCCCCGGCAGATTGAGATCGAGGATGATAACGTGGGGGCGAAACTCGCCAGCAAGCGCGAGCGCCTGGCGTCCCTCCTCGGCTTCGGCGAAGACGTGCTCATCCGCCGGCGAAAGCAGCCGGCGTAGGCCGTGCCTGACCACCGCGTGGTCATCGACGATGAGAATCCGCATGCGGCCTCCCGCGCCGTCCCTCCGATCCCAGAGTGTTGCGCTGCTTGGCGCGGCGCGTGGTGTACCGCCGCCGCCACGCTGCCAAGACGGAAAACCGGACCGGGAACTTTTTCCCGAAATGGCGGGATTGGCTCCGTGGGATCGCGGCCATGTGGCGGCTAGGACCCTCCCGAGCTTGAGGGAGACCTGCGTTGAGACCATCGCTGCTGCTCGCCGCTTCGACGATCGCGATCTGTGCGCCGGCGCTTGCGCTCGCCGACACCAGCACGCCCGCCCCGTCGTCAGTGTCTGAGGTTGTCGTCACCGCACAGCGACTCGATGCGGCGCGCGACACCATCCAGCCGCAGGTGGGCGCTTCGACCTATTCGCTCAGTTCGCAGACTATCGAGACGCTTCCGGCCGGCGAAAACACGCCGCTCAACCAGGTCATCCTGCAGGCGCCGGGCGTGGCGCAGGATTCGTTCGGCCAGTTGCACATTCGCGGCGAGCACAACGGCCTGCAGTTCCGGCTCAACGGCGTGATCCTGCCGGAAGGTCTGTCCGTGTTCAGCCAAGCGCTGAACCCGCGGCTGGCGGGCAACGTCGAGCTGATCACCGGCGCGTTGCCCGCGGAATACGGTCTGCGCACCGCCGGCATCATCGACATCACCACCAAGAGCGGCGAGTTCGACAACGGCGGCTCGGCGACCATCTACGGCGGCAGTCACGACGATGTAGAGCCCAGCGTCGAGTACGGCGGCGCGTCGGGCAATCTCAGCTACTTCGTCTCCGGCAGCTACCTGCACAACGACCTGGGCATCGAGTCGCCCGACGGCCGCTCCAACCCGCTGCACGACCACACCGACCAGTACAACGGCTTCGCCTATCTGGAGGACATCCTCGATCCCAACAGCCGGATCTCCGCGATTTTCGGCACGTCGGAGCAGTATTTCCAAATCCCGGACGTCTCGGGCGGCGTCAACGGCGGCCTCGTCGCCGCCGATCCCGCCAACCCCGGCGCCACCCTGCCCCTCAGCGTGAACGGCCAGACCACGTTTCCGAGCGAGAAGCTGAACGAGAACCAGTCGGAGACCACGCAGTACGGCGTCGTCAGCTACCTGCACACGTCGAGCCGGTTCACCAGCCAGGTCTCGGTGTTCGCGCGCTATTCGACCCTGACGTTCAGGCCTGACCCCTACGACGGCGACATCATCTACAACGGCATCTCGCAATTCGCCGCCAAGACCGACGTGAGCGGCGGCGTGCAGGCTGAGGGCGTCTATACGCTGGACGACGCCCACACCCTGCGCGGCGGCGTGGTCGTCGAGATCGACCGCTCGAAGAGCGACACCACATCGCAGGTGCTGCTGCTCGACGCGGCCACTGGCGCGCAGATCAGCGACCAGCCATTCACCATCGTCGACAACGGGTCAAAGACGGCCGAGACCTACAGCGTCTATCTGCAGGACGAATGGAAGCTCGCCGAGGCGCTAACGCTCAACTACGGCCTTCGCTTCGACCAGTTCGACGGGTTCCGCGACGAAAATCAGGTCAGCCCGCGCGTTAACCTGGTGTGGCAACCGACATCGTCGACCACCCTCCACGCCGGCTACGCGCGCTATTTCACGCCACCGCCGTTCGAGCTGATCGCCAACACCTCGATCCAGAAGTTCGTCGAGCCCATCCCCGGCAACCCGGCCGTCACCTCGACCGCGGCGCCGGCGGTGACCACCGACACCACCCCGTTCGCCGAGCGCGCCAACTACTTCGATGTCGGCGCCTCGCAGAAGATCGGCGGTCACTTCACCGCGACCATCGACGGCTACTACAAGATCTCCAAGCACCTGATCGACGAGGGCCAGTTCGGCGCGCCGATCATCCTGACCCCGTTCAACTATCAGGACGGCCGCCAGTACGGCGTCGAGCTGACCGGTTCCTATGCCAAGGGCCCGTTCAGCGCCTACGCCAACTTCGCCTATTCGGTGGCGCAGGGCCGCGATTGGATCTCCAGCCAGTTCAACTTCCCGCAGACCGAGATCGACTATGTGACCAACCACTACATCTATCTCGACCACGACGAGCGCGTCGCGGTCTCGGCGGGTGGCTCCTATCTGTGGATGGGTACCCGGTTCGGCGCCGACCTGATCTACGGCAGCGGGCTTCGCGCCAGCCTGCCGCTGACGACCCCGATCCCGACGCCCGACGGACCGCTGACCGACATCCCGAACGGCGCGGAGTTGCCCGGCTACACCCAGGTCAACCTCTCGGTGAGCCACAAGTGGGATAACGTCTGGGGCGCGCCGCTCGAAGCTAGGTTCGACGTCATCAACGTCGGCGATACCATCTATCAGATCCGCAACGGCTCGGGCGTCGGCGTCTTCGCGCCCCAATTCGGCCCGCGGCGCGGGTTCTTCTTCGGGCTCACCAAGGATTTCTAAACTCGGATCAGATCAACTGGGGGCGCAGCTGACGGAACCACTATGTCCATCGTTAAGGCGACAATTCTCACCGCGATTTTGTGCGCCACGCCGTATCTGGCGTTCGCCGATGATCATCACGCGGGCAGCTCGGCCCCGCCGTGCGGCTTTAGGGGCGGCAGCCTGCCCGATCCGGCGGACACCCAACGATGCCTTGCCGAACGCTACAAGGCCCCGAAACCCAAGGCGCCGCCTGCTAGCGCTCCTCAACCGCCCAGCACTAGCGGCGGTCCGGCAGGAACCGAGTAGCCGGCCTTCGACCGGAAAGCAGACGCCCCCGCGGGGCTCAGCTTTGGCTGATGGCGATCTTCGCCTTCCCGCCGGTGGCGTCGCCGGTCTTCACGGGGTTCTTGGAGATTGGGGACCCGCATGGGCTCCCCGACTCGGCGTCGACGCTCATCCGCGAGCAAGCACTCCCGTGCCCAGGTGCGGTCAGGGACACTCCGGACAACCGGGCATGTTCCCGGGTGCGCCGCGAGGTATGCCGCCCACGTTGCCGCCGGGGGCGCCGCCCTTTCGGCCGCCGAGGGCGTCAAGCCGCTGTTCGAGGCGCGCCACCTGCTGCTTGAGGCCCTGGACCTCCGCCTGCAATTGGCGGAAATCGGCGAGACTGACGGCGCCGCCACCTCGATCGCGCGGGCCGTTGAGGGAGCCGGGTGGGCCGGCCATGACGGCGCCCGCGATCAGGGCGGTCATGAGGCCCGCGGCGGCCAAGCCAAGATGCCTGTTCATGTAGGGTCCTCCCTGGCCGTTCTGGCGGCGGCCAAGACTCATCATTTAGTCAGGCCGATGTTGCGCCAAAAACCCGTCTGCCGACAACGCCCGCAAAGGGTCGAACGCGGTCGTTGCCATCGTGCCCGCCGACATATCAGGCCCCGACCCGCGCCAGGCGGCTGGACCAAGACGCTGCACGAGGCGCCCGGGCGCTGAGCGCCGACGCCATCTCGCCCTCTCGGTGAGGGGGCGTGTCTCGCGGCGCGCCAGCTCGACTATTGGCGGGCGACCGGAAAAGGATCATGCTTCACTGGTCGCGAGCGGCTTTCGCCAGGCTGCGCCGAAAGTGATCTCGCTGCGCTGACGCGAGGAACCTTCGTCATGGACCGCAGAACCCTTCTGACGCAGGGCGCCGCCGCCCTCACCGTCGCCACAACCGCACGGGCGGACCAGCCGCTGCGCCCCAACAGCGCCGTGCAGGCGATTGCGCCGGTGAACCGGCCGATCTATCCGCCGGCCTGCGCCGTTCGGCCCAACATCAACAGCCTCAGCGCCGCCCAGCTCTCGGCGCTCAAGACCGGCGTCCAGGTGATGATGGGGCGCTCCGCCAGCGATCCGACTAGCTGGACCTACCAGGCGGCGATGCACGCCACCTACGCAACGCCGGTGCAGCCGCTGTGGAACGGCTGCCAACACGGCACGATCCACTTCCTCAGCTGGCACCGGCTGTTCATCTACTATTTCGAGCGGATCCTGAGGAAGGCGAGCGGCTCGCCCGGCTTGATGCTGCCCTACTGGGACTGGACCGTGAACCGCGCGATGCCGGCGCCGTTCACCAATTCCACGCCGGGCAACCCGCTCTACACCACCCATCGGGGCGCGGGGATCAACACCGGTTCGCTGCTCCCAACGAGCGCCGTCAACTACAGCGCCGCGATCGGTGACCTCCCGTACGGCGCCTTCAGCAGCGACCTGGAGGGCACGCCCCACGGGGCCGTCCACGTGGCGCTCGGTGGCTGGATGAGCCAGATCCCGCAAGCCGCGCAGGACCCGATCTTCTGGCTGCACCACTGCAACATCGACCGGCTGTGGGACGTCTGGCTGCGCTCTGGCGGCGGCCGCGCCGACCCCACGACCGCCGCATGGCTGGGCCAAACCTTTAGCTACTACGATGAGAACGGGACCGAGCACACCGACCCGATGAGCCGCGCCGTCGATCCCTGCGCATCGCTGGGCTACAGCTACACCTCGCGTTTCATCCTCAAGCCGTTCCCCTGGCCGCTGATCAACCTCCTGGGCGAGCTGCGCGCCGCGGAGATCCGCGCCGCTGCCGACGCGCCCGCCGCGAGAGCCGAGCTGGGCGACGCGCCCGCGCAGCTGAAGCTGCCGCTTCCGGCGCAAACCGCCGCCGCGGCGCAGGCGCTCTATCTCGTCTTCGATGAGATCACCGTCGACAATCCCGAAGGCTACTACGAGCTCTACTTCGACCTGCCCGAGGGCCGGCCGCCCGATCCCGAAGGCCCGAACTACGCCGGCAACCTCGTGCTCTTTGGGCTCACGGAGCGGGAGCTGGCCGTCAAACACGGCGACATGCGGATGCCGCCGCCGCGGCGGGTGTTCGACATCACCCGCAAGCTCGAGCAGTTGCGCCAGGCGAACGGCTTCAACCCACAGGCGCTGGTGCTCACCCTGGTGCTGCGGACAACCGAAGGCGCCAAGCCGGCGCCGGGGGTGCGAGCCCGCATCGGCAAGGTGCAGCTGGTCGCACGCTAGCGCACGGCTGGGACTCCCGGCGTCTGTCGGCGGGTCACCCTCCGCGGCTAGGCCCTGATCCCCTTCACCGCCCGATCGGCGCCCAGCGCGGACAGGGCGCTGCGGACGATGCCGTCGGCGTCGAGGCCGGCGGCGGCGTACATCAAGTCGGGCTTGTCGTGGTCCTGGAAGATGTCGGGCAACACCAGGGTGCGGATCTTCAGGCCGCGGTCCAGCGCGCCGCGCCCGGCCAGGCCCTGCAGCACGAAGGCGCCGAAGCCGCCCATCGCGCCTTCCTCGACCGTGATCAGCACCTCATGCTCACGGGCCAGGCGCAAGATCAGGTCCATGTCGAGCGGCTTGGCGAAGCGCGCATCGGCGACGGTGGTGGAATAGCCGCGCGCGGCCAGGAGGTCGGCGGCCTTCAGGCTCTCGCCGAGGCGGGTGCCGAACGAAAGGATGGCGACCGAGTTGCCCTCGCGGACGATGCGGCCCTTGCCGATTTCCAGCGGCTCGGCGAACTCGGGGATGGTGACGCCGACGCCGTCGCCGCGCGGGTAGCGGAACGCGCTCGGCCGGTCGTCGATGGCGACGGCGGTGGAGACCATGTGCGCCAGTTCGGCCTCGTCGGCCGCGGCCATGACGATGAAGCCGGGCAGCTGGCCGAGGTAGCCGATGTCGAAGCTGCCGGCGTGGGTCGGGCCGTCGTCGCCGACCAGGCCCGCGCGGTCGATGGCGAAGCGCACCGGCAGGCGCTGGATCGCCACGTCGTGAACCACCTGGTCGTAGCCGCGCTGCAGGAAGGTGGAATAGATCGCCGCGAACGGCTTCATCCCGTCGGCGGCGAGGCCGGCGGCGAAGGTCACCGCATGCTGCTCGGCGATGCCGACGTCGAAGGTGCGCGCCGGGAAGCGCTTGGCGAACACATCGAGGCTGGTGCCGGACGGCATCGCCGCGGTGATGGCGACGATCTTGTCGTCCTTCTCGGCGTGCTTGATCAGCTCGTTGGCGAACACCGCCTGATACTTCGGCGCGTTGGACTGACTCTTCACCTGCACGCCGGTGATGACGTCGAACTTCTGCACGCCGTGGTACTTGTCCGGCGCGGTCTCGGCCGGCTTGTAGCCGTGGCCTTTCTGGGTGACGACGTGGACCAGCACGGGCCGGTCCTTGATGCCCTTCACGTTCTTCAGCACCGGGACCAGGTGGTCGAGGTTATGGCCGTCGATCGGGCCGACGTAGTAGAAGCCCAGCTCCTCGAACAGGGTGCCGCCGGTGGCCATGCCGCGGGCGTATTCCTCGGCCCGCTTGGCCATCACCTTCAGCGGCCGCGGCAGGTGTTCGGCGATATCCTTGCCGAGCCGGCGGACGCGCTGGTAGGCGCCGCCGCTGACCAGGCCGGCGAGATAGGCGCTCATGCCGCCGACCGGCGGGGCGATCGACATGTCGTTGTCGTTGAGGATGACGATCAGCTGGCCGGTGGTGTCGACCGCGTTGTTCATCGCCTCATAGGCCATGCCGGCGCTCATCGAGCCGTCGCCGATCACCGCGATGACCGAGTTGTCGTCGCCGCGTCGGTCGCGGGCGACGGCGAAGCCGAGCGCCGCCGAGATGGAGGTGGCGGCGTGGGCGGCGCCGAACGGGTCGTACTGGCTTTCGGCGCGCTTGGTGAAACCGGAGAGACCGTTGCCCTGGCGCAGGGTGCGGATGCGGTCGCGCCGCCCGGTCAGGATCTTGTGCGGATAGGCCTGGTGGCCGACGTCCCAGATGACGACGTCTCTGGGCGTCTCGAACACGTGGTGCAGGGCGACGGTCAGCTCGACGACGCCAAGGCCGGCGCCCAAGTGGCCGCCGGTGACCGAAACCGCATCGACGGTCTCGGCTCTGAGCTCGTCCGCCAGCTGGCGCAGCTCGGGAAGGGAAAAGGCCCGCGTGTCCGCCGGGGTTGCGACCGTGTCCAGCAGGGGCGTCGGATGAGGCATCAGGGGAACCTAGCTCTTATGGGTCCCGCGGCGGCTTGAACCACTGCAGGGTTGAGGACTCGCTAGCTCTGCCGGTCTAGCACGAAATCGACCCCGGCCCGCAAATGTTGGGCGCGCGGACCGAAGGGGTCGAGGTGGGATTTTGTCTGCTCTATCAACAGGCGAAGACGCTCGCGCGCCTGATCAACGCCGAGCAGCGTGACATAGTTCGCCTTGCCCTTGGCGGCATCCTTGCCCCCGGCGGCCTTGCCGAGCAGGGTCGGATCGCCCTCCACATCGAGCAGATCGTCGACGATCTGGTAGGCAAGACCGAGATCCTGGGCGAAGGCGGTGAGCGCATGTCGCTCCGCCTCGGCGGCGTGGGCCATCACCACCGGCAGCTCGAACGCGCAGGCGATCAGCGCGCCGGTCTTCATGCGTTGCATCCGGGCCACTGTGCCCAAATCGCCACGCACGCCCAAAAGATCGATCATCTGGCCGCCGGCCATGCCCCGGGCGCCCGACGCGACCGCCAGGCGGCGCACCAGTTCGGCCCGCACCGCGCCGTCGGGGTGGGTGTCCGGGTGGGCCATGATCTCGAAGGCGACCGTCTGCAGCGCATCGCCCGCCAGCACCGCCGTCGCCTCGTCGTAGGCGCGGTGCGTGGTCGGACGGCCGCGGCGCAAGTCGTCGTCGTCCATGCAGGGCAGGTCGTCGTGGACCAGGCTGTAGGCGTGGATGCACTCCAGCGCGCAGGCCGCCCGCAGCAGCCCCTGCTCCTTGAGATCGAACATCCGGCCGGTCTCGATCACGAAGAACGGCCGCAGCCGCTTGCCGGGCCCCAGCGCCGCATAGCGCATCGCCTCGGTCAGACGGCTCTCGGGCCCATCGGCGCGCGGCAGCAGCTCGTCCAGCGCGACGGTGACGGTGTCGGCGATCTCCGAGACGCGTTGGGCCAGGTTCGCGGACACGTCAGAACTCTGCGGGCTCGACGCCCGGGGCTCCGGAAGGTCCGATGACGATCCTTTCGACACGAAGCTGGGCCTCCTTCAGTTTGGCTTCGCAATGGGCCTTCAGATGAGACCCGCGTTCATAGGCGTCGATCGACTGTTCAAGGTCGGTCTTGCCAGATTCGAGTTCGGCCACGATCCGCTCGAGCTCGGCCAGGGCCTGTTCGAAGCTCAAGGAAGCGATCTCGTCCGCGCCCGTCATTCCGCCTCCAGAAGCGCGTTCAGCGAAAGTGGGGACGACTTCCGCGGGTCGAACGCACTCCACCCCAAGCCTGGGAGCCCGATTCGAAGTTCAGATCCGCGACCTGAACCCACCTTGCTCCGTGAACCGGGGCAAACTAGTGACGCCCCCCCGCGACGGCAACCGCGACGCCTATTGCGGAGTCGAAGTTTTCAGGGTTGTGACAATTCGAACCGCCTGGCGGACCAGTACCGAAAGCCGCCGTCCTCGACGCACCGCCAGCCGCGGCGCCGCAGCGCGAGGCCGACCATGGTGTTGAAGAAGCCGTGCGCCACCACCAGCACGTCCTGTCCGCCGGCGGCGAGGGCGATCAGTTGCCGGGCGGCCTCGTCGGCGCGGGCCTCGGCTTCCAGGCGGCTCTCCTGCTGGTCGTGCTGGTTGAACACCCACCACCAGAACCGGGAGACCACGCCCCAGACCCTCGGGCTGAGCTTCAGCCACCGCGGCCAGTGCGGCGGCGGCAGCGGCGCTTCGACGAACAGCGGGTCCTCGGCGAACGCGCGGCCACTGGAAAGCGCGGTCGCGGTCTCCACCGACCGCAGCCGGGTCGAGGCGATGATGAAGCCGGCCCGCTCGGCGGCGTCTCTCAGCGGCTGCGGCGGCGACTGGCCCTCGGCGAGACCGCCGATTTCGTAGTCGGCCCACCACTCGCGGTACTGGTCCGCCGACAGCATGCACCGCCGCGACAGCGCCGGCTGGCCGTGCCTGGCGAGGATCACGGCGCCGGGCTTCTCGACAGCATCCGCAAGATCGCCCACGGCGCCGTCAGCCATGGACTGGCGTCGCCCTGTCCCGATGCGGCATCTGTCCCTTAAGCCCCCTGTAAGGCCCGCACATGCGCCAGGGCCGACTGGCCCAGGGCCTCCAGGTCGTAACCGCCCTCGAGCGACGACACAACCCGGCCGCCGGCGCGCCTATTCGCCACGGAAACGATCGCCCGGGTGGCCCAGGCGTAGTCCTCGGCCTCCAGCTGCTGGTCGGCGAGGGGGTCGCGGGCATGGGCGTCGAACCCGGCGGAGACCAGGATCAGGTTGGGCTCGAACGCGTCCACCCGCGCCAGCAGCCCCTCGAACGCCCGCCGCCATGACTCGCGGGCGGCGCCCGGCGGGACGGTGGCGTTGGCGATATTGCCGACGCCGGTCTCGGAAGGATGGCCGGTGCCGGGCCAGCCGGGCGCCTCATGCACCGAGGCGAGGAACAGGCTGGGGTCCGCCTCGAAGATCTCCTGGGTGCCGTTGCCGTGATGGACGTCGAAGTCGACCACCGCGATGCGCCGCAGTCCCGCCGTCTGGGCCACCCGCGCGCCGACCGCGACGTTGGAGTAGAGGCAAAACCCCATCGGCCGCTCGGCTCCGGCGTGGTGGCCCGGCGGCCGCACCGCGCAAAACGCGCGGCCCGTCTCG
>DATNIH010000291.1:0-4877 GCA_035604515.1 Caulobacteraceae bacterium
CTCGAACGGGTGCCGGGTTCGGGTGTCCTGCGTTTTGGAGCCGATCTTCGAGCTTCGGACCTACGGCCGCATCGGCAACCGCATCGCCCGCAGCGTCATCCGCATGGGCGAGGAGGAAGTGCTGACGCCGGCGGAGTTGCAGAACCTCTCTCGCGCGGACATTCAGCGGATCGACCTGGCGACGATCGCCCGCGGTCTCGACCGCCTGCGGGCGGAGGCGAACGGCGAGCGCCAGCTCAGCCTGATCATCCCGGTGTCCTACATCAGCCTGTCGCACCGGGCCGGCCGGGCCGCGCTAGCCGACCTGCTGCGCGAGGCGAAGGCACTGGTCCAGGCCGGCGTGATCGTCGAGGTGTGCGACATCGAAGGCGTGCCCCAGGCGGCGCTGCTCGAGGCCACGTCGCTGATCAGGCCCTACTGTATATTTCTCATCGGCCGGTTGAACGATGCGCCGTACAACGCGCTCGGCAATCTGCAGAACGCCGGCCTGTCCGGAGTCTCGTTCGACGCGCCGCAGATCGTGGGCGACGCCGAATTCATGGGCTGGACAAAGGCCGCGGTGCACGCCGCCAAGCGGGTCGCCAAGTCGGTGATCATCTACCGCTTGGGCTCGACGCGGCAGGCTGGCATGGCGGCGCTGCTCGGCGCATCGCACGCCAGCCTCAGCATGGGCGCCCAAGCCGCGGCGTAACGACCTTAAGCTGCGCTGTCCGCCTCGCCGCCATCGTCGTTCGCGATCCTCGCCACCTCGGCGAGCAGGGTGGTGGGCGAGATCGGCTTGGCCACAACGCCGTTGATGCCGGATTGGCGGTAGGCCGCGACCTGTTCGGGCATCACATTGGCGGTGGTCGCCACGATCGGGATCTGACACTTGGGCGCGGGCATGGCCCGGATCCGCCGGGTCGCCTCGACGCCGTCCATCACCGGCATCTGGATGTCCATGAAGATCAGGTCGAAGTCGGTGCGCTCGACCGCAGCCACGCCTTGAGCTCCGTCCTCGGCGGTCTCCACGTCGGCGCCGAGCTGGCTCAGCATGCCGGTCGCCACCAGTCGGTTGGTCGCATTGTCCTCGACGACCAGGACGCGAAGCCCGGCGAGCCAGCCCCCTTCGGTCTCGCTCAGCGCCGGCGCGGCGCAGGCGGGAGTGCTGACCTCCGCCCAGAAGGTCGAGCCCTGGCCATTGGCGCTGATGAAGTGCACGTCGCCGCCCATCATCTTGGCGAGCTTGCGGGTGATGGCCAGGCCTAGCCCCGGCCCGCCGAACCGGCGCGTCGATGACGGGTCGAGCTGGCTGAACTGCTTGAACAGACCCGCTTGGCTCTCGGGCGAGATGCCGATGCCCGTGTCGGCGACGGCAAGCTTGAGCCGCCGTGCGTCGCCCGCGCCGTCCGCCTTCAACGTCACGTCGATTTGGCCCTCGGGCGTGAACTTCACCGCGTTGCTGATCAGGTGGAAGAAGATCTTTCGCAAGCGGGCCGCGTCACCGCTCACCCAGCCGAGATCCTCCGCAGCTGCGACGTTGACGTTGAGGCCCTTCGCCTCCGCCCGCGGCCGTAGCAGCGCCATCACGCTCTCGAGCTCGGCCGCTGGATCCAGCGGTTCGCGGGCGAGCTCCACCCGGCCGGCCTCCGCATCGGAATAGTCGATGATGTCGTTCAAGAGGTCGGAAAGCCTGACGCCGGACGCGAGCGCCGTGTCGATCAGCCACAGCCGCTCGCTCGGCAACGGCTCGCCCTTCAAGAGGTGCAGGATTCCCAGAACGCCGTTCATCGGCGTGCGCAGTTCGTGGCTTATGTTGGTGAGGAACTGGCTCTTCGCCGCCGCGGCGGCCAGCGCGACCTCTTCGCCCTGGATCGCCGTATCGCGGGCCTTGACTAGGTCGGTGACGTCCTGGGTCAGCCCGATCACCTGCCACCGGCCGGACGGGAGCAGCCGGCCGCCCTGGAACGCCGTCCTGACATGCCGCCAGGCCCCCTCGGGCGTGCGTTCGCGGTACTGCTGGATGTGGATGCGGCCGGTCGCCAGCGTGTCCCGCCAGGCCTCGTCGAGGCGGCCGGCGTCATGGCGGTGGATGGTGGCGCGTACGCTCTCGCCCCCCGCCTCCCAGTCATCGTCTTCCTCGCCGGCCGGGCGGCTGACGTCGGGATTCCAATCATAGTGGTCGCGATCCGGATCGTAGCGCCAGATGGTCACGCCCGCCGAATTTCGCAGAAGGCCGGCGGTGCGCCTGGCCTTTTTGCTCTCTTCCTCGCGGAGCCGCTCGGCCGTGATGTCGCGCAGGATGATCAGCACCCAGTCACTTTCGCCGCCGACCGCATGGCTGCGCGCCCACAGCCAGCCACCCGAGGCGGTCGACAGACGGTGCTCTACGACGCAGCGCTCGCCCAGCGGCAGCTTGTCGATCGCCGCCCGCGTGCGGTCCAGGTCGTCGGGGTGGACGAAGTCCCAGAACGACCGCCCGAGAACCTCGGGCGCCTCCCAGCCGGTCAGCGTCTTCCAGGCGCCGTTGGTCTTGGTCTGCAGGTCGCCCTGAACGCCAAGGAAGATGTCCAGGCTGTTTTGGAAGAACCACGCCATCGCGGCGACCGCGCCACGCGGGGCCATCACATGATCGGTTTCCGCCGGCATGGCGACACCTCAAGATTGCAAGCTCCGCACGGTACTCGAAATGAGGTAAAAATTTGGTACGGCGGCGCTTGCGTCTTCCGGCCGCCTCGTGCTCGAACGCAGGTCAAGGTGAGCTTGGGGCGACTGCCGGTCGGACGCGGCGACGTCCGCTTTGGGTCGAAAGCGGTCATCGGTACCCCGCCGGAAAGCGGCCGTTCGTTATGACCGCTATGAGTCGAGGCTGTGTAAGAACTCGGTCTGGGCGAAGGCGTGCGTGTCGAGCAGGCAGCGAGACGCGCTACCTCCTTCAGGCTCGGATCGCCGCGACCAGCGACCGCGTCCCGAGGATCCGCATCGCCCGCTTCAGATTGTAGGCCAGGACGTGGAGGCTGATCTCCGTCTTCACGTTCTTGAGCCGCTTGGTCAGGAAGTGGGTCGAGCCCATCCACGCTTTTAGCGTCCCGAAGGGATGTTCGACAGTCCGTCGCCGGGCGCGCATGGCGTCGGGCGCGAGGTCGAGCCGCCGCTGCATGGCCTCGATCGACGCCTCGTGTTCCCAGCGCTTGATGCGCCGCTCCTTGCCCGTCGTGCACTTGGGCCTCAGGGCGCATGTGCGGCAGCTCGCCTGGTCCCAGTAGCTGTGCAGCCTCTGGCCGTTCTCGACCGTCGTCATGTGGTGGCGGAGCAGATTGCCTGCCGGGCACAGGTAGGCGTTCTCGCCTTGGATGTAGACGAAGTCCTGCTTGCCGAAGCGCCCGCTGGCCTTGGCGCCGGAGGTGAGCGGTTTGGGCACGTAAGGCGTGACGCCGATCGCCTCGCAGCCCACGATCTCCTCACCTGAGAAGTAGCCGCGGTCGGCCAGCACCTCGAGGCGCTCCACGCCCATGGCCTGCTTGGCCCTCTCGCTCATGGCGACGAGCTGTTGGCGGTCGGAGCCTGTCGTGATCACGTCGTGGGCCACGATGAGGTGGTGCTCGGCCTCGACGGCGGACTGGACATTGTAGCCGACGACCCCGCTGCCCCGGCCGCTGGTCGCCATGGCGCGGGCATCCGGATCGGTCAGGGAGACCTGGCCGTCGGGCGATGCCGCCACCTGGGCCTGCATCGCCCTCAGCGCCTGCATATGGTCCCGCAACATCGCGATCTTGTCCTTCAGCGTCTCCACTCGCGCCTCGACAGCGTCGCCCTCCAGACGGTCGGCCGTGTCCAGCTCCTCGAGGTAGCGGGCGATATGCTCAGCGGCCCGCTGCATCCGCTTCTGCAGCTTGGCTGGGGTGAAGTTCTTGTCGCGCGTGTTCACCGCCTTGAACTTGCTGCCATCCACCGCCGCCACCGCCCGGGTGAAGAGCCCGATCTGCCGGCAGAGCACCACGAAGTGGGCGCAGGCCGCCTGGATCGCCGGCCCATTGTCCTTCCGGAAGTTGGCGATCGTCTTGTGATCGGGCGCGAGCTTGCCGGTCAGCCACATCACTTCGACGTTGCGCAAAGCCTCCCGCTCTAGCCGGCGGGTGGACTGCACCCGGTTCAGGTAGCCGTAGATGTAGAGCTTCAGCAGGGTGGCCGGATGATACGCGGGTCGACCCACGTCCGCCGGGATCATCTCGAACCCCAGCGCGTCCAGATCGAGCCCATCGACGAAGGCGTCGACCACCCGCACCGGGTTGCCATCGCCCACATATTCCTCAAGGCAACTCGGAAGCAGCGTCCGCTGGCTCCGATCCTCGCCCTCCACGTAGCGGGTCATTCACCAGCCTCCGCACACCGCAATGTCCGGAGCCTGAACTGCTTCGCGTTTTTACACAGCCTCGACTCAAAGCGGTCATAACGGAGGTCCGCTCTTCGGCATGGCGCCGATGACCGCTTTCGACCCTAAGCGGGCGTCGAGCGGCTGACGCTCTTGGCGCTTAGCGGACATCCGGACGGCCTTGCTTGCCCACCAGGGCAGCTACTTTGGATGCGATCGTTCCATATTGGAGACGCTGTACCAGACGATCCTCCACGGCCCACGCCCCTCACGCCGGAACTCGGCGATGAAGTTCGTCTTGTGGGTCGTCAGTACGCCTGCGTCACCGTTGTCCTCGTTGTAGACGCCACGGTAGACCGCCAGGTCTCCGCTGCTCGAGACATCCACCGTCTCGCTGATGAGGTGGACTTTCCAATCGGGATCGTGGGCGAAGCCTTGCTTGAAGCCGTCGCGGTCGGCATCGACGCCAGCCGTTGAGGGGCTTCCACACTCCATCGAGACAACGTCTTGGGCGTCGTAGGCCGTC
>DATNIH010000292.1:0-4922 GCA_035604515.1 Caulobacteraceae bacterium
GTACAGCCACCGCGCCAACAAGCGGCTGCTCGCCCATACCGACGGCCTGCCCCTCGCCGCCGGCCTGGCCCACGAAATCTACAACGGCGAGGGCCGCGGACCGGACATGGAAGAGCGCATCGCCGCCTTCACCAACAAGCGGTGATCTGCGGCGCGGGCACGAGCAACGCCGGAGGCCGCCGCCCAAGCGGACGGGTGTTGAAGGGCCCAGAAGCGGACGCTCCAAACGGCAAAGAAGGGGTGATAAGCGGCCGTCAACGTCACGCCCGTACGTTGGCCTCTTCGTCAAGAGTCGGGTCGCGCGGGTGATGTCTGCGCGAAGGTGAATGGCGTCGGTTGAACTCCTTCGCCGACCCAAACGCCTTTGATGGTCAACCCGTCTGCGCTCAAGCGTCCGGAGTACCTCGTCCCCACCGCCGGAAGCGTGAACTCGACGTCTTGCCCGTCGCGGCGAAGACCCTCGATTGGCAGCCCGAAAGCGCCCCGGCCGGGCGAGTCCAGCGAGGCCGATGTCCCCGTCGTGTCGGTGCTGATGTGAAGGACGAGCCGCCGCTCACCGCTCAGGTCTTGGACCCGGCCCTCCCATGTCCCATCCAAGCCAGGGATGGGAACGGAGCTGGCTCTTGCACCCCCAGCGCTCCGAACCGGCCTAGGAACCTCAGGGTCGAGCACGCCGATCGTGTGCAGCCACGTCTCGACCAGTTGGGGCCACCCAGAGACGGGAAGGTTCGTTGCCCGCAACCCGAACGCATGACCGCCTTGCGCGTAGGCGTGCAGCTCTACCGGAACGCCGGCTTTTTTCAGGCCCATGTAGTAGCTCAGCGCATCCTCGATCTGGTCCACATGATCGTCCTCGTTCTGCAGGAGGAACGTCGGAGGAGTCTGCGGCGTGATGTGGCTTTCGATGACAGGATTGAGCGCTGTGCTGTCTTTGGCCAGGGACAGGTGTCCGGGATAGACGGCGATGGCGAAATCGGGGCGGCTGCTAAGCTGGTCCGCCGCGTCCACCGGCGCGTAAATGCTCGTGTTGAAATAGGTGCTCGACTCCGCCACCAGAAAGCCGCCGGCCGAAAACCCGATCACGCCGACCTTGTGAGGGTCGATGCGCCATTGGGCGGCGTGCGCGCGCACCAGCCTCAACGTTCGCTGGACGTCCTCCAACGACGGCGTCGAAAGCGCGTAGGGGTGAGGGCGGCAATCGCACTGCCAGACATATGGGATGCTCGGGACGCGATACTTGAGCAGCACGCACGTGACGCCCCTTGACGTCAGCCAATCGCAAATCTCCGTGCCTTCGAGGTCCATCGCCAGGCCCTGGAAGCCGCCGCCTGGGATCACGACGACCGATACGCCTGTGTTCTCCCCGCTTGGGCCGTAGACCGTCATCGTCGGCCGGGTGACGTTGGTCACGCCCCCTTGCTTTACGGTCTCCGGGCCCGGCACGGATGGCTGGTCGGGTGGCACGCCCGGCCAGATCGGAACCTGCATCTGTCCTGCCGAGGGCCCCCAAATGCCGGGCTCCGCGCGAACGGCGGGCCCGGTGCAGACCATCGCAAGAGTGAGAAATCCCGCCAGCACAAGGACGAGAGAGAGCTCCACCCGAAGGAAGCGGCGTCGTCCCTCACACTCAACCATTGTGCGCGCCCCAGGATTGGCCTTAGCGACAGTCGCTTGTTTCAGCCCCAGACGGCAAGCGTCGGAGGTCATGGGCCGACCGGCTGAACCGCCCAGCGACGGCCGTGAGTCGGCACTCGTCTCGGTTCCAAAAGCCAGACGTTCCGAACTTCAGCTATAGGGTAGAAAGCGGTCATCGGCGCAGTACCGGACGCTAACCGAGGCTCTTAGGCCGCAAACGGCCAGGGCTCCGAGCACACGCTCTTCGCCGCCCGTTGTCGGCGGCTAGGCCGCCGGCGCCGCCGGTGGTTGGGCGTCGGTGCGGCGCGGACCCCGACGCAGTCGGGCCAGGCGGCGCAGGCGGCGCCAGAAGCGGCTCTTTTCCGGCTCGGGGTAGGGCTGCAGGTTGCGGCGGAACTCCTCGGCGCAGGCAGGCCAGGAAAACTGCTCGGCGAAGGCGCGCACGGCCTCGCGGTCGAGCTTCAGGCAGTCCAGGCAGGCTTCGCGCAGGCCCTCGCTCTGACCAGCCGCCACGACGCCGGCGCCCGAGCCGGGGATCAGATCGATCGGGCCTGGCGCGGAGAACGCCGCCACCGGCGTGCCCGACGCCATCGCCTCCAACAGCACCAGCCCGAAGGTGTCGGTAAGCGAGGGGAACACGAACACGTCCGCGCCGGCGAAATAGGCCGACAACTCCGCCCCGAACTTGGCGCCGGCGAAGACCACGTCCGGGTAGCGGGCGGAAAGCTCCTCGCGCTGCGGGCCATCGCCGACCACCACCCGGGTGCCCGGCAGATCCAGGCTGACGAAGGCCTCAATGTTCTTCTCCACCGCGACGCGGCCGACATTGAGGAAGATCGGGCGCTTCAGACCCTCGTAAGGATCAGGATCGTCAGGCCGCCGCGGATGGAACACCTCGGTGTCGACCCCGCGCGACCACTGCGAGAGGTTGCGAAAGCCGTGCCGCGCCAGCTCGTCGCGCAACGTGGGCGTCGCCACCATCAGCCGGCCCGACGGCTTGTGGAACCACTTCATGTAGGCATAGCCGGCCGCCAGAGGCACCGGCAGCCGCGCGGAGACGTACTCGGGGAAGCGGGTGTGGTAGCTGGTGGTGAAGGGCAGCTTCCACTCGATGCAGATGCGTCGCGCGGCCAGGCCGATCGGCCCCTCGGTGGCGATGTGGATCGCCTCCGGCTCGAACGACTTGAACTTGTCCTGCACCTTCTCATAGGCGCCGACCGCGAGTTTGATCTCGGGGTAGGTCGGCAGCGGGAAGCTCGGGAACTGGTCGGGGCTGATCACCTCCACCTCGTCGCCCATGTCCCGCAGTTCGGCGACGATGCGGGTCAAGGTGCGCACGACGCCGTTCACTTGGGGCTCCCAGGCGTCGGTAGCCAGGAGGATGCGCATCAGTCGGCGGTCCGCATCACGCGGGTTGGGGCTCCGTCACTTCGCCCCCGGAAACGTCTTCAGCGACGTCGCGGGCGCGTTCGATCATGGACCACGAACGCAGCTTCGCCCACTCCAGAATCTCCAGGCGACCGTCGAAGTGCTCGACCAAGGCGGTGCAGCTCTCCACCCAGTCGCCGTCGTTGATGTAGGTGATGCCGCCGATCTGGCGCATCTCGGCCTTATGGATGTGGCCGCAGATCACCCCATCGACGCCCCGCCGGCGCGCCTCGTCGGCGACCGCCAGCTCGTAGTTCTCGATGAACTGCAGCGCGTTCTTCACCTTCACCTTCAGATAGGCCGAGAAGCTCCAGTAGCCGAAGCCGAGACGCCGGCGCACGCCATTGAGCAAGGTGTTGAGCATCAGCACGGTGCGATAGGCCCAGTCGCCGAGGATCGCCAGCCAGCGGGCGTATTGCACCACGCCGTCGAACTCGTCGCCGTGCGTGACCAGGAAGCGGCGCCCGTCGGCGGTCGTGTGAATCGCGTCCCTGGCGACGACCACGCCGCCGAAGTGGACCCCGAAGAAGCCGCGCACCACCTCGTCGTGGTTGCCGGGGATGTAGGTGACGGCGACGCCCTTGCGCGCCAGGCGCAGGATCTTCTGCACCACGTCGTTGTGCGCCTGCGGCCACCACCAGCCGCCTTTCAGCTTCCAGCCGTCCAGGATATCGCCGACCAGGTAGAGCCTGTCGCAGGAGAAGTGGCGGATGAAGTCGAGCAGCAGCTCGGCCTGGCAGCCGCGCGTGCCCAGGTGGACGTCGGAGATGAAAACGCTGCGGTAGCGGAACTGAGGCTCGTCCTCGTCCATTGCGCGTGTCCTGGGCCGCAACGCCACAGCGATCAGATGACCGCGCGATAGGCTGATTGCTTGTAGGTTTTGTGACTCCGTCGTCATGGCGGCGGCTTCCGCTTGGCGCTGCGGCGATTCGCGCTCTATGAGCCACGCCGTAAACGGCCTCCCCGCCGTCCTCTCGCGCGATCGGTCCAGTACTTGAGTAAGGACACCCCCAAGTCACGCCGCACCCGCGTCCGCATACTCGAAGCGGCGATGCGGCTCTTCGCGGAGGTGGGCTACCACGCGGCGACCAACGCGATGATCGCCGACGCCGCGGGACTGACGCGGGGCGCGATGCTCTACCACTTCCCGAGCCGCGAGGAGCTGGTCGCGGCCGCGATCGAGCACATCCACGCCGAGCGGCTCACTCTGTTCGACGCGGCCGCCGCCAACCCCCCGCCCGGCGTCGACGCCACCGCCCACGCCATCGCCGCCTACTGGGAGCTGCTCGCCGCGCTCCCGTTCGTGGCCTTCGGCGAACTCGAAGCCGTGGCTCGAACCGACGCCATGGTGCGCCAGCGGCTGGCGCCGGCGCAGGCGGCGTTCGACCAGGCGCAGGTGGCGACGTTCTCGGCGCTGGCCCAGGCCGGCCAGGGACCGCGCTTCCAGGCCAGCCGCGATCTTGCCCGGTTCCTGCTCGAGGGGTTGGCGCGCGGCAACCTCGCCTATGATCGCGATCTGCGGGTCAAACAGCTGATGGCGGTGGTCGACCGCGCGGTGCGCATGCTGAACCGCAAGGGCGACGTGCAGGAGCTGTGGCCCGAGTAGAACAGGCCCGCGTAATCGACGCGGGTGCAATCACGGGTTTGGGAGGGATGGATGACTCGGTAAGGGGCCGAGGCTAGCCTCCCGGGCGTATTAGGCCAAGGGGGGCGGCGTCCCCAGCCGCTGCGCATCGCATGAACATCGGTCGCAAAGCGGCGCTGTGCTTCACCGTCAGTTGGGTGGTGACTGCGCCGCTCCTGCTCAGCGCCTGCGGCGGCGGTGGGGGCGGGGGCGGGCTGACGACGCCATCGCCGCC
>DATNIH010000293.1:0-8390 GCA_035604515.1 Caulobacteraceae bacterium
CCCGCCGCTCGCCCGCCGCCACGTCCGGCCGGCGCTGCAGCAGGGTCGAGGGCAGTCCGACCGGGATTTCCGGCAAGCTCAAGGCAGGCGCAGCGGGCGCGAGATCGAAGCTGGAGGCAGGCACGCCGACCAGGCTGGCGATCGCGTGCTCTAACAGCGCGCGCTGGCCCTCGACATCGGCGGCTTGAGCCTTGGCTGTCTCGAGCTGAGTCTGGGCGCGGCCGACGTCGAGGCCGGTGGCAAGGCCCCCGTCATGGCGCGCGACGGTCATGGCCAGCGCCTTCTGGTAGGCCGCCACTGTATCGGTCAGCAGCGCCGCCTCGGTGTCGAGGCCGCGAAGGCGCACATAGTCGTCGGCGAGCTGCGCTTCGAGGCTGAGCCGGATCGACTCCAGGTCGCCGGCCGACGCCAGCGCCTCGGCCTTGCCGGCCGCAGCCTCGTTGCGCAGCTTACCCCAGAGATCGAGGTCGTACGCGATCGCGCCGCCGGCGATGTCGCCGCCGTAGTAGGTCGGCTGGCTGGCGCTGCGGAGCGGCCGGTTGGCCGATTGGCGGTTGGTGGTGATCTGCGCGCCAGTCCCGATGGTCGGGTAGAGGCCGGCTTCCGCCTCGGCGGCGAAGGCCTGGGCCTGGTCGTAGCGCGCTACCGCCTCGCGCAGGGTCGGGTTGGCACCCTCGATGCGGTCCTCGAGACCGCTCAGAGTCGGATCGCCAAACAGGACCCACCAATGCCCGCGCTGCAGCGCGTCCGCCGGCGCGGCTTCCTGCCAGGGTCCGGGCTCCTTGAACGCGGACGGCGTCGGCGTCGTCGGGGGCTGATAGGCCGGGGCCAGGTTGCAACCGGCGAGCAGGACCGCGGCGCCGACGGGGGCCAGTTTGCGTGAAAACGCCATCAGCTCGCTGCCCGCACCACCCGCACCGTCTCCCCGTCGGCCAGGGAGTCTGGCGGATTGGTGATCACGACATCGCCGGGCGAGACGCCAGCGGCGATCTCGACGCTGGTTCCAAGGTCGCGCGCGACCGTGACCGGCTTCAGTCTCACCCGGCCGCCAGGTCCGACCACGGCGGCGGCCAGGCCGCTCTGACGGAACATCAGCGCGTTGGCCGGGAGGCGCAGCATCCCGCTGACGGCCGGCAATGCGAAGGTCGCCTGGACATAGTCGCCGGGTTTCAGGGCGCCGTCGGGATTGTCGATCTGCGCCTCGGCCAGCAGCGCGCCGGACTGGACGCCGATCGCCCCGGAGGTGCTGACCAGCGTCGCCTGGAAAGTGCGGTTCGGGTATTCTGGCGCCTGCAGGCTGACAATCTGGCCTGGGTGGATCTGGGCCGCGTAGGCCTGGGGCACGCTGACGTAGATGCGCAGCCGATGCACGTCGGCCACGGTGAACAGGCCGGGGTCGTTGGGACTGCCCACGGCGATCAGGTCGCCGATGTCGGTGGTGCGCGCGGTGACCACGCCGTCGAACGGGGCGATGATCCGCTTGAACGATTCGAGCGCCGCGAGCCGGCCGAGATTGGCCTTGGCCGCGTTCACCAGCGCGGTCTTGGCTTCGAGATCGCCGTTCTTTTCCTCAGCCTCCTGTCGCGAGACGGCGTCCTGGGCCAGCAGGCTGTTCCAGCGCGACGCGGTCGTCTGCGCCAGTCTGAAGTTGGCGACGGCCGTCGCCAGGTCCGCGTTGGCCTGGCCCAGCTGCTGGTCGAGATCGGGGGTGTCGATGACGGCAAGCAATTCGCCGGCCCGCACCTTGTCGCCGATGTCGTGAAACCAGGCCTTCAAGTAGCCCGGCACTCGCGCGTGGATCGGCGCGTCGTTGAAGGCCTGCACCTGCCCAGGCAGCACCAGGGTCTGGTCGCCGCCCGCTGCGTCGGGCCGGATCACGCTGACCGTCGGGATGGCCTGGGCGTCGGTCCAGCTCTTCAGGTTCTGGCTGGCCACGCCGCGGCCCACCAGCCCGACCACGACCACGACGACGGCAATGCCGGCGGCGGCAAAGCTGGCCGGCCTCAGCCACGGCATCGGGCGGTGATTCAGCACCTCGCGGCCGGGCGTGGCCTCGCTAGGCATGTGCGGCGCTGAAGCCGGGGTCGGATTCGAGAGTTGGTTCATGGGCTCGTTTGGCGTGAGCAATGGAGAAAACGACGGGGACGAAGAGCAGGGTGGCGACGGTGGCGAACACCAGCCCGCCGATCACGGCCCGGCCGAGCGGCGCGTTCTGCTCGCCACCTTCGCCGAGACCGAGCGCCATCGGCGCCATGCCGATGATCATGGCCAGCGCCGTCATCAGCACAGGGCGGAGCCGGGCGAAGCCGGCTTCGAGCGCCGCCACCACGGCATCGCCGGTCGCTTCGAGCCGCTCGCGCGCGAACGACACCACCAGGATCGAGTTGGCCGTGGCGACACCCATGCACATGATTGCCCCGGTCAGGGCGGGCACCGAGAGCGTCGTGCCAGTGGCGAACAGCATCCAGACGATGCCGGCGAGCGCGGCCGGCAGGGCGGTGATGATGACGAACGGGTCGATCCAGGATTGGAAGTTCACCACGATCAGCAGGTAGATCAGCACGATCGCGCCAACGATACCGAAGCCGAGGCCGGCGAAGGCGCTGTTCATGGTCGTCACCTGGCCGCGCACCGTCACCGTGGCGCCCCTGGGCGTGTCCTTGCGCGTCGCCTGGAGCACCCGATCCACGGCCTGCGAAAGGCTGCCGAGGTCACGGTCCTGAGGGGCGGCGTAGATGTCGAACGATGGCTGGATGTTGTAGTGGGTGACGACGGCGTCGGCGCTGTCACGGCTGATGGCGGCCAGCCCCCCAAGAATGTGCATAGCGCCTGTCTTGCTCGAGGTGAGCGGGATGTTCTCGAGCTTAGAAAGCGAGTCGACGTCTTGCTGCGGGCTTTGCATGACGATCGGATAGGAGTTGCCCTGGCGCACATCGAGCCATTGGGCGGGCGCGGTCTGGAAGCTGCCCGCGAGCGTCGTGACCAGCGCCTTGGTGGCGTCGTCCTCGGTGATGCCGAGCTGATCCGCCTGGGTTCGATCGAGCGCCACGTTCAGTTCGGGGTAGCGGGTCGATTGCTCCAACCTCACGTCCGCCAGCCCGGGGATCAATGACAGCCTCCGCTCGAGCGCCTCGGCGTAGGTCTCGTCGTCATGCGTGCTGGGTCCGGCCACCTGCACGTCGATTGGCGCAGGCGCCCCGAAGTTGAGGATCTGACTGACCATGTCGGCGGGCAGGAAGGAGAAGATCGATCCCGGAAATTCGCGCGGCAGCCGCGCGCGCAGTTCCTTCATGTACATCGCGGTCGGGTGATGCTTCTCGGCCAGAGTGACGTAGATATCGCCGTCCATCGGTCCGATGCCGCCGGTGTTGAGGTATGCGCGGTTGATGCCGCTGAGCGGCAGGCCGATGTTGTCGACGATGCCGGTCAGCTCGGCTGGCGGAACAGTCTGGCGGATCGCCTGCTCGACGTGATCGAAAAGCGCGGCCGTGTCCTCAATCCGAGTTCCCACCGGCGCTCGGACGTGAAGCGTCATCTCGCCGGCGTCGACGGTGGGAAAGAAGTCGGCGCCCAGGAACGGCAGCAACAGGAACGAGGCCATGACGAAAGCCAGGAAGCCGGCAACGAACCGTCCTCGATGCTGCAGCGTCAGCGCCAGCACGCTGCGGTAGCCGTTGCGCACCTGGGCGAAGCGCTGCTCAAACCGGTGCTGGAAACGTGCGAGTGCGTTCCGTCGCGGACGCCCGGCTCCGCCCCTCTCTCCGTGCCGCTCCAGCGCGAACTGGGCATGGCCCGATTGGTGCGGCTTCAACAGGTTCAGCGCCAAGACCGGAACCAGCGTGCGCGACAACAGGAACGAAGAGACCATGGCGAAGATCACCGCCTCGGCCATTGGCACGAACAGGAAGCCCGAGACTCCGGGCAGCGAGAACATCGGCACGAACACGACGCAGATGCAGCAGAGCGAAACGAATGCCGGCGTCACGATCTGCGCAGCGCCGTCGAGTATGGCGCTGCGGACATCCTTGCCCTGCTCCAGATGCCAGTTGATGTTCTCGATCGTGACCGTGGCGTCGTCGACCAGGATGCCGACCGCCAGCGCCAAGCCGCCCAGAGTCATGATGTTGAGCGTCTGGCCAAACGCGGAAAGCAGGGCGATGGCTGAGAGCACGGCCAAAGGAATCGAGGCGCCAATGATCAGCGTAGAGCGCCAGCTTCCGAGGAAGAGCAGGATCATCAGGCAAGTAAGCGCCGCCGCGACAATCCCCTCCTTGACCACGCCCGAGATCGCGGCCCTGACAAACACCGACTGGTCGTTGAGCACCGAGACCTTCAGCGACGGGGGCAACGCCGCCTCGATTCGGGGCAGGGTCTGCCTCACGCCATCGATGATCGCCAGCGTGGACGCCGCTCCGTTCTTGAGCACGTTCATCAGAACGGCGCGTCGCCCGTCTACCCGCACCTCGTTGGTCTGCGGCGGCGCCCCGTCGCGTACGTGCGCCACATCTCGCATGTAAATGGTCGCGCCGTTTACCGTCTTGATGGGCAGGCTGTTGAGCGCGTCGGCAGCGGCGGGGCTGTTGTTGAGCTTTACGTCATACTCGAACTGCCCAATCTTCGCGGTGCCGGCGGGGATGATCTGGTTCTGGGCCGAAAGCGCATTCGCCACGTCTTCGGCCGACAGGCCCTTCGACTGAAGCTCGGCAGGGTCGAGGTCGATCTGGATCTGGCGCTCCAACCCCCCGTACGGCGACGGAATCGCCGTGCCCGGCACGGACGCCAGGGCGGGCCGGATGAAGTTCTGGCCGAGGTCGCGAAGCTTCTGCTCGCTCAATTGTGGACTCGAGAGCGCCATCTGCAGAATCGGTACGGTCGAGGCGTTGTAGTTGAGGATCAGCGGCGGAGTGATGCCCGGCGGCAGGCGCTTCAGCACCGTCTGAGATAAGGACGTCACCTGCGCGGTCGCGGTGCGGACGTCGACGCCCGGCTGGAAGAAGATTTTCACGATGCCGAGGCCGGGCAGCGACTGGCTCTCGATGTGCTCGATGTCGTTGACGCTCGAGGAGAGCTGGCGCTCGTAGTAGTAGACCACCCGGCCCGACATGTCGTCCGGCGGCAGGCCGCGGTAGGTCCACACCACCGCGATCACCGGGATGCGGATGTCCGGGAAGATGTCCGTCGGGGTCTTCAGCGCCGCCAGCGGGCCGAAGATCAGGATCAGGATCGCCAAGACGAACGGTGTGTACGGCCGCCGAAGCGCCAGCCGCACGAGCGCCAGCATGAGAGGGCTCCGCAGGTAACGAAAAGCGCCGGCGCGCGGCCAACTGGGGAGGAGCGGCCGCGCCCGACCACCCGGAAGCTAGCGACGGCGACCGGGCAGGCCAGTGAATAAAGATTCACCGGTGACCTTTCCGGGGTTCCCGTGATTTCAATATCTTACCGAGGCGGGCCGACAGTCGATCACCGCCCGCAGCCCTGGCTGCGCGTCGCTCAGCACCAGTTCGAATCGATGCAGCCGCACGATCGCCGCGGCGATGCTGAGACCGAGGCCCGAGCCTGGGACCATTCGGTCGCGCCGCGAACGATAGAAGCGTTGCAGCACCGCGGTCTTCTCCGCCTCCGGGATGCCGGGACCATCGTCCTCGACGATGATCTGCGGGCGCTCTCGCCCCAGCCGTAGCGCAACGCGGCCGTTTTCGCCGGCGAACTTGATCGCGTTGTCGACCAAGTTGCTCACCGCCTCGAACAGCAACTTCGCGTCCGCTTCGACGATCGCTGGCGCGGCGCCTTCGACCTGGAAGTTAACGCCGTTGGCCTCGGCCAGCGGCTGGTAGAGGTCGGCGACATCGGCCAGAAGCCGCGTCAGGTCGGTCGGCGCAAAACCGGCGTGGCGCTCGCGCACCTCCAGTTCGCTGAGCCGCATGAGGGCGCGGAACCGCTCCAGCACCGTATCCAGCTCGGCAGTGACTCGCGCGATTTCAGCTGGGCTTACCGACGGCGCCTGTTGCAGCCGGTGTAGCTGAGCGCGAGCGCGCGTCAACGGGGTGCGCAGGTCGTGGGCGATGGTCTCGGTCGCCCCCTGCACCTCGCCCATCAGGCGTTCGACCTCGCCCATTGTGTAGTTGACGGTGGCCGCGAACATGTCGAGCTCGTCGTGATGCTCGCTGGTCGGCAGGCGGCGCGTGAGGTCGCCATCGGCGATCTCGCCGCAGGCCTCCTGCAGCGTCTGCAGCCGCCGCAGCGGCGTGATGCTGAACGCAACGCCGCAGGCGAGCCCGACCAGGATCACCGCGCTGCCGCTCCAGAGCAGCGCCGAAGCGATGATGCCGCGCATCTCCTGCAACTGGTTCACGTCGCGCCCGACCACCAGCACTTCGCCTGACGACAGCCGCCGGGCGACCAGTCTTGCCGGCGCTGGGAACGACGGGGTCGGCCCGATCTCGACCGGGGCCCCATCCGGTTTCAACGTCGGTGGCAGCGCTTCAAGGTTGCCGGTAAGCGGCGCGCCAACGGGGGTGAAAAGGGCGAAAACGTTGTTCTTCTGGCCATCGAGGGCCAAGGCTTCGTCGATCCGCTGCTCCACCTCGGACGGCGGAGAGCGCACTAGCGCCGCCGCTTCGGTTGCCAGGATGCCGTCGACGCGGCGGGTCAGATAGACGGCCGAACGCAGGTAGACCAGTCCGAGCAGGGCGACGAGGCCAAGGGCGAAGATCAGGCCGTAGAGCGCCGAGAGCCGGAACGTGGTGGTCCGCAGCAGCGCCCTAATCTGCATTCAACAGGTACCCCACGCCGCGTTCGGTCCGGAACAGCGGCGCCGCTCCGGCCACATCGATCTTGCGCCTCAGCCGGCCCACGTGCACGTCGATCAGGTTGGTGCCGGGGTCGAAATAGTATTCCCACACCGCTTCGAAGATCAGCCGCCGGCTCAGGATCTGGCCGGCGTTGCGCATCATGAACTCCAGTAGCTTGAACTCCATCGGCAGCAGCTCGATGCGCCGCCCGCCCCGCCGCGCCTCCCGGGTGACTAGGTCGAGGCTGAGATTTCCCACCCGGATCACCAGTTCCGCGCTGTTCGGCCGCCGGCTGCGCCGCAGGATCACCTCCAGGCGCGCGATCAGCTCGGTCGGTGCGAACGGTTTGACCAGATAGTCGTCCCCGCCGGCCCGTAGACCGGTCACGCGGTCGTCGACCTCGTTGAGCGCGCTGACCATAAGCACCGGCACGTCGCAGCCGGCCTCGCGTAACGCCTTCACTACCTCCAGGCCATCGGCGCCCGGCAGCATGCGGTCGAGGGTGATGGCGTCGTACGGCTCGGCCAGCGCTGCCTTCAGGCCCTCGGCGCCGTCAAAGCATTGCTCGGCCTCGAATCCGCCCATGGTAAGGCAGGCCGCGATCTCCGCGGCCGTCTCGGCGTCGTCTTCGATGACGAGGACCTTCGCCAAAGCTTGGATTCTCGGCGCTTCTGTAGCGCCCTACATCGCAGGCTCGCTGGCGCGGGCCAAGGCGGCGCGGAGATCGGCGGCGCAGTCGCCGAACGGCGCCTGGGTCGGATCGAACCCGAGCCGCGCGCACGCCAGCTGGTCGCGCCGGAACGCGGTCTCGCGCGAGACCAGGAAGTAGGAGCGCGAACCGCCGGGATTGGCGGCAGGATAGTCCGGGCCGCTCGCCGTCGGGGCGGGCGCCGCCGCGGCCAGCTCGCACTCGGCGAGGCCTGAGGTGTTGGGCTGGTAGCCGTGCGCGAGGCACCCCTGCCGCGCCAGCTCCATCCCCTCGCCGGCGCGCAGGCCGTCCAGCGAACGCGACAGGCTCTCGACGCAGGCCGCGTAATGCTTTTCGCCGGGCTGAACACCGACGATGCTGGCGCATACCACGCCCACCTTGCCGTCGTCGGCATACGACCCAGCGTTAGCGCCGCCCGGCGCCACCGCTGCGCCGACCACGAGCGCGGTTCCGATGAGCCAGGCCCGAAGCCATGGGCCGATGTGACGCGAATGCGCCAGGCGGACGGTCATGGACGATCTCGAACGTTGAGCGATGCTGGCGACGCTAGCGGCCCGCACTGGAAGGACCAGTGAATAAAGATTCACCGCCGGGCGCCTAGGACCGGTCTAAACAGGGCGTGGGATCGCACCCCCGCGCCACGAATGCATTCCGTGCGATGCGCTAGCGGCAGGTCGCGACCCATCTCCGCCGGTCGGAGCGTCCGCTTCGTGGAGGTTTGCCGCGTTGCCTAAGTGGCGTTCTTGGAAGCAGGGAGGGGCCTGGCACCGTAAATGTCGCACAGCAGATCGATCACGCGCGAGGCGGCCTCGTCATCGAGGCGATAGTAGATCGTCTGCGCCTCCCGTCGGGTCGCCACAAGTCCGTCCGCGCGCAGCTTCGCCAGGTGC
>DATNIH010000294.1:0-14974 GCA_035604515.1 Caulobacteraceae bacterium
GGCCAGAAGACCTGGACCACCATGGCCCAGTTCGCCGACTGGGGCTTCTTCCTGGTCCGCACCGATCCCGCCGCCAAGCCCCAGTCCGGCATCAGCTTCCTGCTGATCGACATGAAGAGCCCCGGCGTCACCGTGCGGCCGATCATCACCCTGGAAGGCGGCCACGAGGTCAACGACGTCTTCCTCGACAACGTGAAGGTCCCGGTCGAGAACCGGATCTACGAGGAGAACAAAGGCTGGACCTGCGCGAAGGCGCTGCTGCAACACGAGCGTACCGGCATCGCCGGGATTGCCCGTTCCAAGCGCGGGCTGGAGAGGCTCCGCGGCATCGCCGCCACCGAACCTAGCGACGCCGGCGGCCGGCTGATCGAAGATGCGTTCTTCAAGCGCAAGCTCGCCGAGTTGGAGATCGATCTCACGGCGCTCGAGTTCACCGAGCTGCGGACCCTGGCCGGCGAGACGTCAGGCCGCGGTCCCGGACCGGAGTCGTCGATCCTCAAGATCAAAGGCACCGAGATCCAGCAACGGCTCAGCGAACTGGCGCTCGAGGCGGCCGGCTATTACGGCGCGCCCTATCTGCGCGATGCGCCACACAACCTCGGACCGATCGGCCCCAACCATATCCAGGGCGTCGCCGGCCCCTATTTCAACGGCCGCAAGACCTCGATCTACGGCGGTTCCAACGAGATCCAGCGCAACATCATCGCCAAGATGGTGCTGGGCCTCTAGCCGATCCGCCCTCGGGCGCTCTAACAGACAGCACCACGCTCATTGCCGGGACTCGAAAGCGCGCTCCGATGAACCTCAGCTTCACCGAAGAACAGTCGCTGTTACGCGACAGCCTCGCCGCCTACCTCGCGGACCACTACACCTTCGAACAGCGCCGCGCGGCGCTGAAGTCGGATGCGGGCTGGCGGCCGGAGGTCTGGAAGGCCTTCGCCGAAGACCTCGGCATTCTGGGCGCGGCCTTGCCGGAGGACCTGGGCGGCCTCGGCGGCGGCGCCACCGAGACCATGGTGATCATGGAGGAGCTCGGCAAAGCGCTGGTGGTCGAGCCGTTCCTGGGCTCGGTGGTGATCGGCGGCGGCTTCCTGACCCGGTCCGCCCAGCCGGCCGCCAAGGACCTGATCGCCCGCACTATCGCCGGCGAGGCGATCCTCGCCTTCGCCGCGGCCGAGCCGCAGAGCCGCTACAACTGGGCTGACCTGAAGACCACCGCGCGCAAGGACGGCGGCGGCTATCTACTGAACGGCCACAAGGCCGTCGTGACCGGCGCGCCGTGGGCCAGCCACCTGATCGTCACCGCCCGCACCGGCGGCGCCCAGCGCGAAGCCGGCGGCGTCTCGGTGTTCCTGGTCGAAAAATCCTCGCCGGGCGTCACCACCCGCGACTATCCGACCGTGGACGGCGCGCGCGCCTCCGAGGTCTTGTTCGAGAACGTCTCGATCCCGGCGGACGCTCTGATCGGCCCTGAAGGCGCGGGCCTGCCGCTGGTGGAGGCGGTGGTCGACGAGGCGACGGTCGCGCTATGCGGCGAAGCCTGCGGCGTGCTGCGCCGGTTGCACGAGGGCACGGTGGAGTACACCAAGCAGCGCAAGCAGTTCGGTCAGCCGATCAGCCAGTTCCAGGTGCTGCAGCACCGTATGGTCGACATGTTCATCCAGCTCGAGCAGTCGATCTCGATGACCTACATGGCCACCATTCGGCTGTCGGACAGCGATCCGACGGAGCGGGCGAAGGCGGTCTCGGGCGCCAAGGTGCAGATCGGCCGCGCCTGCCGCTTCGTCGGGCAGAACGCCATCCAACTGCACGGCGGCATGGGCATGACCGACGAGATGGCGATCGGCCACTACTTCAAGCGCGCCACCATGATCGAGGGCCAGTTCGGCAGCACCGACCACCATCTGGCCCGCTACGAGGCCCTGAGCTTCGGGGCGGCGGCTTGACCTAAGCGGGCGCGGGCGCACCGGCAGCTTGCGAGGGCCGCGTCCGTCGCTGGCGATGAACGCCTGTAGCACGGTTGATCCGCGAAGCAGCCGCACCGTGGGTGCGACTGCTCTGCAAGCGTTCAGGAGCTGTAGATGGTGGAGCCGCCTGGCGGCGGCTCAAGCCAAACTAGGCCAGTTGAAGCCTTCCGCGGAGACGCAGCGCGGTCCCGAGCCCGAAGACGCCCAGCAACATCATCGCCCAGGTCGCCGGCTCCGGAGTCGGGCCGCCGGTGATAACGACCAAGTCGCCAGATGCAAAGTTGCCACTGGCGACGCCGGTGAAGTTGGCAATCAGGTTGTTCTTGATAGAGACCGAAGGGTCGATTGAGGTCGCGCCGATGGCCAACGACTCATCCGCCCCGCCAAATGTCAGCAGGCTGTTGTTATTGAAGGTGACTGAACTCGAGTCCAACAGGCTTGCCGTGTTGCCGGTGCCGGTGAAGAGCCCATTCGTGAACGAGCCGGAGAGCAGATCATCGCCGGCGTCGACTGTGTGACCGTCAATGGTCTGGGTCGGGCCTGTATAGGTGAAGGCGAACGTCCCATTGAACAGGGCAAGGTCGGCCGGCCCGAATGCCACGGCGGCGCCGCTCTGAGCCGCGTTCAGCGTCAGCGTAGCGTCCAGAGGGCTGGCGGTCTGCAGCGCGGCCGGCGTGTAGGCAAACAGCACGGCCGAGTTGGACGTGAGGTTGCCCGTGGTGAGGGCGATGTTCGCCGCGGTGCTCGCCGGGGAGAAGTCGGCGAAGGTGGTCGCGGCGCTGGCGCCTGCCGCGCTCAGCAGGCCAGCGGCGATGACGGCGCATGCAAGTCCAAACTTGGTCTTCACGGGAAGCTCCCCAGTCCGTTCGTTCATGCGCTCTTGCAAAGCTGCAATGCATGGACAGCGGACTAATATGCCACCTTTCCCCACTGTCAACGCGGTTTCCCCTTACAGGCGAACGCTGCTCAAAGCCCCATTGTGATCTCGCCAAAATGCCCGCCGCGTCGCCATTGGCGCCTCTCGAACGGGCTGCGCGCTACAGCCCCAGCACCGCCTTGGCGATGATGTTGCGTTGGATTTCGTTGGTCCCGGCGTAGATCGAGCCGGCGCGGTCGTTCAGGTACTTGGCGGCGACCGTGTGGGCCGACGCCGGGCCGACGGTCTGGCCGTCGTTCGGCGGCACGTACCCGGGCGAGGGTCCGCCGGGACTGGTCGCGTGCGGCTGATAGGGCGCCGCGTAGAGGCCGGCGGCGGTGATCGCGATCTCGGTCAGGCGTTGGCTGAGTTCGGTGCCGACGGTCTTCAACAGGGAGGATTCCGCGCCGGGCGCCTCGCCCACCGACAGCTTCGACATCGCCCGCAGCTCCACCGCCTCGATGGCAGAGATCTCGATGTCGGCGGCCGCGAGCTGGGTCGCCAGCGTGCGGCGCTCGGCCTCCGCGCCGGCGAAGTCGGACGACAGCATGCGCCGGATGCGTCCCGCCCGCGTCTTCAAGCTGGGGGAGCTGACGCCGCCGCCGCGCTCGAACTGCATCAGATACTTGGCGACCGTCCAGCCGTCGCCAATCGGCCCGACCGCGTTGGCCTTCGAGACCCGGACGTCGGTGAAGAAGACGTGGTTCTGGATGTGCTCGCCCGACAGCGAGATGATCGGCTGCACCTCGATGCCGGGTGTGGCCATGTCGATCAGCAGGAAGGTGATGCCGCGTTGCGGGATGGCCTCCTTGGCCGTGCGCACCAGGCAGAAGATCCAGTTGGCCACGTTGGCGTGGGTGGTCCACAGCTTGTGGCCGTCGCAGATGAAGTCATCGCCATCCTCGCGGGCGCTCATCTGCAGCGATGCGAGATCCGAGCCCGACCCCGGCTCGGAATAGCCCTGGCACCAGAAGTGCTCGCCATTGAGCATGCGCGGCAGGAAGAACGCCTTCTGGTCGGGCGTGCCGTGGCCGATCAGCACCGGCCCGCACATGCCGATCCCCATCGGCGACAGGCCCGGCGCGCCGGCGGCGGCGGTCTCTGAGGCGAAGATGAAACGCTGCACCGCCGACCAGCCGCAGCCGCCGTACTCGACCGGCCACGCCGGCGCCGCCCAGCCGCGCGCGTGCAGGATGCCCTGCCAGGCCATGGCGGTCTCGCGGTCGGCGTAGACGCTGGTCATGCGCGAGGCTGTGCGCCGCAAGTCCTCGGTGAGGTTCTCAGCCAGGAAGGCTCGCACCTCGGACTGGAACCGCTGATCCTCTTCGCTCCACGTCAAGTCCAAGCGGGCCACTCCATGCGCACGGTCACCACCCGAGCCTAAGTGACGCTGCGATGCGCAAGCCCCGATCCGGTCGCCTCGCCATTTGATCTGCATCAACGCGGATCGCGCCCTCCATGCCGATAACCTCCGCGCCTTGCCGGGGGATTTGATGACGACCACGACTTTCGATGGCGACGAAGCACGGCTCGGTCCGGTCCTGGGGCTGATTCTGGCTGCGATCGGGGCGCTGATCGCGGTCTCGGCCGCGATCCTGAGCAAGGACCCGGCCTATCAGGTCACGGCGCTGATCTTCACCGCAGCGTTCACGGCCGCCGCCTTCGCCATCGGCTTTCTGGTGACGGAGGGACGCCTCAAGGTCGATCCCCACAAGTACGCCGACGGGGTGATCAAGGCCGGCGTCATCGCCTCGGTGTTCTGGGGCATCGTCGGCATGACGGTCGGTCTGACGCTCGCGCTGCAGCTGGCCTTCCCGAACCTGTTCTATTTCCCGCAGTTCGGCTTCCTGAACTTCGGCCGCATCCGGCCGCTGCACACGTCGGCGGTGATCTTCGCTTTCGGCGGCAACGTGCTGATCGCCACCTCGTTCTACGTGGTCCAGCGCACCTGCAAGGCGCGGCTGCCGGGCCTGCTCGCGCCGTGGTTCGTGTTCTGGGGCTACCAACTGTTCATCGTGGTGGCCGCGGTCGGCTACCTGATGGGGGTCACCACCACCAAGGAATACGCCGAGCCCGAGTGGTACAACAACATTTGGCTGACCATTGTCTGGGTCGTCTACCTGTTCGTGTTCCTGGGCGTCATCTGGAAACGCAAGGAACCACACATCTACGTGGCGAACTGGTTCTACCTCTCGTTCATCGTCACGATCGCCGTCCTGCACATCGTCAACACCGCCGCCCTGCCGGTATCGCTGCTGTCGACCAAGAGCTACTCCGCCTATTCGGGCGTCCAGGATGCGTTGATCGAGTGGTGGTACGGGCACAACGCGGTCGGCTTCCTGCTGACCGTGCCGTTCCTGGCCATCATGTACTACTTCATCCCCAAGCGGGTGGAGCGGCCGATCTATTCCTACCGGCTGTCGATCGTCCACTTCTGGGCGTTGATCTTTATCTACATCTGGGCCGGTCCGCACCACCTGCACTACACGGCGCTGCCGCAGTGGACCCAGACGCTGGGCATGACCTTCTCGATCATGCTGTGGATGCCGTCGTGGGGCGGCATGATCAACGGCCTGATGACGCTCTCGGGCGCCTGGGACAAGCTGCGCACCGACCCGGTGGTGCGGATGCTGGTGGTGGCGCTGGCGTTCTACGGCATGGCCACCTTCGAAGGCCCGGTGATGTCGGTGCGCACGGTCAACGCGCTGTCGCACTACACCGATTGGGGCATCGGCCACGTGCACTCCGGCTCGCTCGGCTGGGTCGGCTTCATCTCCTTCGGCGCGCTCTACTGCATGGTTCCCTGGCTGTGGCGGCGCGAGCGACTCTACTCCGACCGGCTGGTCGAGTGGCACTTCTGGATCTCGACCCTCGGCGTGCTGCTCTACATCACCTCGATGTGGGTTTCCGGGATCATGGAAGGCCTGATGTGGCGCGCCTACACGCCCGACGGCTTCCTGGCCTATTCGTTCGTGCAGACCGTCGAGGCCAAGCACGTCGAGTTCGTGGTCCGGGCGCTGGGGGGCCTGATGTACCTCAGCGGTACGGTGATCATGGCCTACAACCTGTGGCGCACCATCCGCGGCGACGTCCGCCAGGGTGAGGCCGGCGCCCTCTCCGTCAAACCCGTCCCGATAGGCCCGGCCGCGCCGGTCCTCGCGGCCGCAGAATAGGGAGCGGGGTCATGTGGAAGTTTCACGGCCGCTTCGAGCGCAACTCGCTGATCCTGATTATCGGAATCGTTATCGCCATCTCGATCGGCGGCATCATCGAGATCGTGCCGCTGTTCTATCTGGAGAGCACGATCGAGAAGGTGCAGGGCGTTCGCCCCTACACCCCGCTCGAGCTCGAGGGTCGCGACGTCTACAGCGCCGAAGGCTGCGTCGGCTGCCATTCGCAGATGATCCGCCCGCTGCGCGACGAGGTCGAGCGCTACGGCCACTACAGCCTGGCCGCCGAGAGCATGTACGACCACCCGTTCCTGTGGGGCTCCAAGCGCACCGGACCGGACCTCGCCCGGGTCGGCGGCAAGTATTCCGACGGCTGGCAGCGCGATCACCTGATCAATCCGCGCGCGGTGGTGCCAGAATCGGTGATGCCGCCCTACGCCTTCCTGGCCGATCAGGACCTCGACTACCACGACGTCGCCGACAAGCTGCGCACCATGCGGGCGCTGGGCGTGCCCTACACCCAGGACATGATCGATCACGCGTCGGACGACCTGACCGCCCAGGCCAGCGACGACGCCGACGGCGCCGGCCTGAAGCGGCGCTATGGTCCCAAGATCAATCAGCGCGATTTCGACGGCAATCCCGACCGGATCACCCGGATGGACGCCCTGATCGCCTACCTGCAGATGTTGGGGACCAGCGTCGATTTCTCGACCTACCACGCGGGCGGGGAGAACGACCGATGAGCTACGCCGCCATCTCCGAGTTCGCCCAGCGGGGCGGCAGCATCTACTTCCTGAGTATCTTCGTCATCGCCTGCGCCTACGCCTTCTGGCCGCGCAACAAGGCCGAGTTCGACAAGGCCGCCCGCGCGCCGCTCGAGGACGACGAGGATCCATCATGAGCGAGCCGCGCGAAAAGGACGAACACACCGGCACGGAGACCACCGGCCACGAGTGGGACGGCATCAAGGAACTGGACACGCCGCTGCCGCGATGGTGGCTGTGGATCTTCTACGCCACCATCGTTTGGGCGATCGGCTACTGGATCCTGATGCCGGCCTGGCCCGGTCTGCACGGCTACACTCACGGCCTGCTGCACAACTCGGCGCGGGCGCAGGTGGTTCAGGATCTCAAGGCGCTCGCGGCCCAACGGGGCGCGGCCGGCGCGAAGCTGCAAAGCGCGACGCTCGAGCAGATCGAGGCCGACCCGAAGCTTCAGGCCTATGCGCTGGAAGAGGGTCAATCGATCTTCGGCGACAACTGCGCCACCTGCCATGGCCAGAGCGGCACGGGCGGCAAGGGCTATCCCAACCTGCGCGACGACGTCTGGCTCTGGGGCGGATCGCTCGAGCAGATTGCCCAAACAATCCGTTTTGGCGTCCGCTCCGGCGACCCCAACGCGCGCAATTCGATCATGCCGGCGTTCGGCCGCGATGCGGTGCTGCCGGCCTCGCAGATCGACGACCTGACCGAGTACGTCGTGGCGCTGTCGCATCGCAAGGCGGATGCGGCCGCGGTCGCGCGAGCCGCGCCGATCTTCCAGGCCAACTGCGGCGTCTGTCACGGTCCGGACGGCAAAGGCAACCAGGCGTTCGGAGCGCCCAACCTGACCGACGCGGACTGGCTCTATGGCGGCGATCGCGCCTCGATCCACGACCAGATCTGGAACGGCCATGGCGGCGTCATGCCCGCCTGGGGCCACCGCTTCGACGACGCCACGATCAAGGCGCTGGCGGTCTACATCCACGTCAAGTCCGGCGGCGGCCAGTAAGGGCGAGGTCGTGGCCACCGTCATCGACACTCTGCATGCAGACCGGCGGACCCGCGGGTCGTCCGAAGGCGAGCCGCCGCCAAGCGGCCCGCAACCGCTCTATAAGAAGCGCACGCCGATCTACCCGAAGCTGGTTCACGGGCGCTGGCGCAGCATCAAGTGGCTGGTGCTCGTCGCCACTCTGGCCGTCTACTACCTGCTGCCGTGGGTGCGCTGGGATCGTGGCCCGAGCGCGCCGAACCAGGCGGTGCTGGTCGATCTCGACCATGGCCGGTTCTACTTCTTCTTCATCGAGCTGTGGCCGCAGGAAGTCTACTTCTTCACCGGCCTGCTGGTGGTCGCCGCCCTGGCGCTGTTCCTGGTCTCGGCCCTGTTTGGCCGGCTCTGGTGCGGCTACGCCTGCCCGCAAACGGTCTGGACCGACCTCTACATCCTGACGGAGCGGCTGTTCGAGGGCGACCGCAACGCTCGCATGCGGCTGGACGGCGCTGCATGGTCGCTCAACAAGCTCTGGCGCAAGGGCGGCAAGCACGCGGTCTGGCTGCTGATCGCGGTGCTGACCGGCGGCGCCTGGGTGTTCTACTTCCACGACGCGCCGACCCTGATGGGCCAGCTGTTCGTCGGCGAGGCGCCGTGGGGCGTCTACCTGTGGATCGGCATCCTCACCTTCACCACCTATGCGCTCGCCGGCGGCATGCGCGAGCAGGTCTGCACCTTCATGTGCCCATGGCCCCGCATCCAGGGCGCCATGATCGACCACCACTCGCTCCAGGTCACTTACCGCGCCGACCGCGGGGAGGCGCGCGCGCCGCACAAGAAGGGCGCCAGCTGGGAAGGGCGGGGCGATTGCATCGACTGCGACCAGTGCGTGGTCGTCTGCCCGATGGGCATCGACATCCGCAATGGCGCGCAACTCGAGTGCATCAACTGCGGGCTGTGCATCGACGCCTGCAACGAGGTGATGGACAAGGTCGGCAGGCCGCGCGGCCTGATCGCCTATGACTCGGATGCTGCCGTGTCCGCCAGGACGCGAGGCGAGAAGCCCCTCTACAAGCCCGTCCGCTCACGGACGATCTACTACGCTGCCGCGCTCGCCATCGTCGGCGCGGTGATGCTGGCCGGTCTGCTGACAAGGTCGAGCGTCGCCCTCGACGTGATCCGCGACCGCAGCCCGACCTTCGTGCGGCTCGCGAGTGGCGATATCCGCAATGGCTACACGCTGAAGCTCATGAACCACTCCGACGCGCTGGCGACCTACCGCATCGGCTTCACCGGTCCGCCCGGCGCGCGCCTTCGCGGTGTTGGCGTCGACAACGTCGGCGGCGACCTGCAGGTGCGGGTCGATCCCGACGGCCAGGCGGCCATGCAGGTGTTCGTGACCGCGCCGGATGATCCCAGCCGGCCGCTCTCCGCGCCGGCGTCCTTCAAAGTCACGTCCGCAGCCAGCGCCGTGGAGACCAAGACCGTCTTCCTGTCCGGAGACCAGGGCCAATGAATCCGGCAAAACCGTTCCGCTTCTCCGGGTGGCACTTCCTGGCCTGCATCGTGGTGTTCTTCGGCATCGATATCGCCATCAACGTCGGCTTCATCGTGCAGGCGGTGCGGACGTTTCCCGGCGAAGTGGCCGACGATCCCTACGAGGCCGGCGTTGCGTACGACAAGACGCTTGCTCGCGAGGCGACCGAGCGGAAGCTGGGCTGGCTCGCGTCGGTGGATGCCGCCTCGGCTGGCGGCAAAGGCGAGACGCTGAGTGCGCGCTGGACGGACAAGGACGGCCATCGGCTCCCTGGTCTGGTTGTGACCGGCCTCCTGCGCCGCCCGGCGACCGAGCAGGACAATGTCGTCCTGCGCTTCGCCGAGGTCTCACCGGGCGAGTACCGCGCCATCGCCGCCGTCGCGCCCGGCGCATGGGATCTCGACCTCACCGCCGCCAATGGTCGTGGCGACCAGCGCACCGCCGAGCGCAGGCTGATATGGCGCTGACCGGCACGCTCGACCGGCCGCCGCATGGCGCCGCGGACCCGGTCGTCTTCGTCCGCGAGGCGGGCGAAGACCGTCAGCTCGGGCTGCTGGTCCAAGGCGCCCGCTGCGCCAGCTGCCTGGCGAAGATCGAGAAGGGCGTCGGCGCATTGCCGGGGGTGCGCCAGGCGCGGATGAACCTCACGACCGGCAAGCTCTCGGTTGCATGGCGCAATCACGACGTCGAACCCGCCCTCATCGTCGAGACGCTGGCGCGGCTGGGCTACCCGGCGGTCCCGTTCGACCCGGCCGAGGCGGTGAGCCGCGAGGACGCTGAAGGACGGCGCCTGGCGATCGCGTTGGGCGTCGCCGGCTTCGGCGCGGCCAACGCGATGATGTTCTCCGTGCCGGTGTGGGCCGGACTGTTGCACCAGGAGATGGGCGAGGGCGTCCGCACCCTGTTCTACTGGCTGACCGCCCTGATCGCCGCGCCGTGCGCGCTGTTCGCCGGGACGACGTTCTTCCAGAGCGCCTGGGCCTCGCTGCGCAAGGGCCGGGCGAACATGGACGTGCCGATCTCGATCGGCGTGCTGCTGGCGATCGGCGTCAGCCTTTACGAGACTGCGATCCACGGCCGCCATGCCTACTTCGACGCGGCGGTCTCGCTGCTGTTCCTGCTGCTGATCGGCCGCTATCTCGACCACGTGCTGCGCGCCAAGGCCCGCGGCGCCGCGCGCGACCTGCTGGCGATGCAGGCGGCGACGGCCACCCGGCTCACCCGGGAAGGCGCCATGGAGTCGGTGGCCTTGCGCGACGTGGCGGTGGGCGATCGCCTGGTCATCCTGCCCGGCGACCGCCTGCCGGTCGACGCGGAGGTGGAGGAGGGCGACACCGAGCTCGACGTCAGCCTGCTGACCGGCGAGACGGCGCCTTGGCGCGTAGGAGCCGGGACCAGCGTCCAGGCCGGCGCGATCAACCTGACCGGCCGCCTGGTCGTGCGCGCCGTCGCCCGCTCGGAAGACTCCGCCGTCGCCGCCATCGCCCGGCTTATGGAGGCGGGCGCCCAGACCAAGTCCCACTATGTGCGGCTGGCCGACCGGGCTGCGGCGATCTACGTGCCCGCGGTGCACGGCGTCGCGGCGCTGACATTCGTCGGCTGGATGATCGCGGGCCTGGCGTTTCCGGACGCCCTGATGCGCGCAGCCGCCGTGCTGATCATCACCTGCCCCTGCGCGCTTGGGCTTGCGGCGCCGGCGGTGCAGATCGTCGCCTCTGGCCGCCTGTTCAGGCGAGG
Source organism: Caulobacteraceae bacterium (assembly GCA_035604515.1). Lineage (GTDB taxonomy): Bacteria > Pseudomonadota > Alphaproteobacteria > Caulobacterales > Caulobacteraceae > Acaudatibacter. Next base: position 11,080 of record DATNIH010000294.1, read on the forward strand.
CGTGCTGGTGAAATCGGGCGCCGCTCTGGAGCGTCTCGCCGAAGTTGACTGCGTAGTGTTCGACAAGACCGGCGTCCTGACCTTCGGGCGGCCTGCGTTGTTGCACGGCGATCCGGACCTGGTGCAGCGCGCCGCGCCGCTGGCGCGCGCCTCCCGCCATCCCCTGGCCAAGGCCCTGGCGTCGCAGGCCGGCCCAGGCGCCGTTGCCGATGAGGTCCGCGAGGTCGCCGGCATGGGCGTGGAGGGTCTGGTCGACGGCCGCGAGGCCAGGCTCGGCCGCGCCAGCTTCGTCGGCGCTGACAACGCGGCCGATGCCGAGACGGTGCTGTGGTTCGCCATCGAGGGCGAGACGCCGCGGCGGCTGTGCTTCAGCGACGACCTGCGGGTAGACGCCGCGGCGACCGTCAGGGCGCTACGGGCGCGCGGGCTGGCCGTCGAAGTGATGTCGGGCGATGTCGCGCCGGCGGTGCGACAGGTCTGCGAGGCCGCCGGGATCGCGTGTTTTTGCGCCGCCATGTCGCCGATGGAGAAGGCGGCGGCGATCGATGCGCTGGTCGCGGCCGGCCATCGGCCGCTGATGGTCGGCGATGGGCTGAACGACGCGGCGGCGCTGGCGAAGGCGCACGCCTCGATGGCGCCCGGCGCCGCCGCCGAAGCCAGCCAGACGGCGGCCGATCTGGTGTTCCAAGGCGAGGATCTGAGCGTCGTGGTCGAGGCGATCGACATCGCCCGCGCCGCCCGCGCCCGCGTGCTGGAAAACTTCGGCATGGCTGCGATCTACAATCTGGTGGCGGCGCCGGCGGCGGTGCTTGGCCTGGTCACCCCCTTGATCGCCGCGCTGGCGATGTCCAGTTCGTCCCTGATCGTGACCCTCAATGCGCTGCGCGTAGGCGCGGGACGGCGGCGTGCATGACCGCGATGATCTTCCTGATCCCAATCTCGCTCGGGCTGGCGTTTGTCGGCCTCTGCGGTTTCCTGTGGACGTTCCGCTCGGGACAGTACGACGACCCAAAGGGCGACGCCGAGCGGATCCTCTACGACCATCTCGACGAAGGGCCGCCAGCGGACGGCTGAGGCGGCGCGCGCCGACTGCATCCCCAGCTAGCGCCGCCGCCATGGCCGGCGGTAAGAAGGCTGCTGGAGGCGCCAAACCCCTGGCGCCCTAAGGGAGACCACCGGCATGGCGGCCCAGGACATCGATACCGGCACCAATGACCTGCTCGCGTCGCTCGACGAGGGCGTGCTCACGCTGACGCTGAACCGACCGGAGGCGCGCAACGCCATGTCGGGCGCGATGACCGCGGCGCTGGCCGCTCAGCTGGCGTCCGCGGAGTTCGACCGGGCGGTGAAGTGCGTGGTGCTCACCGGCGCCGGCAAGGGCTTCTGCGCCGGCGGCGACGTCAAGGGCATGGCGGCGAGCGGTGACGGCACCGTCGGCGACAACACCATCGACGGCGCGATCCACCGCCAACGGGTCAATCAGCGCGCCACCGCCGGCAAGCTGTTCAAGATGCCCAAGCCCACCATCGCCGCGCTGCCTGGCGCTGCGGCCGGCGCGGGCCTATCGCTGGCGCTGGCGTGCGACCTGCGGATCATGGCCAGCAACGCGATCCTCACCACGGCTTTCGCGCGGGTCGGCTTCTCCGGCGACTATGGCGGCACCTATTTCCTGACCCAGCTGATCGGCTCGGCCAAGGCGCGCGAGCTCTACTATCTGTCCGACCGGGTCAGCGCCGACGACGCGCTGCGCCTCGGCCTCGCCAACTGGGTGTGCGAGCCCGAGGAACTGGGCGCCAAGACCCGCGAGATCGCGCTGCGCCTGGCCCGCGGACCGACAGTCGCCTACCGCTACATGAAAGAAAACCTCAACCGCGCGATGGGCGGCGACGTCGACGACTGCCTCGATCTCGAGGCCACCCACCACGTCCACTGCGGCCAGACCCAGGACCACCGCGAGGCGACCAAGGCGTTCGTGGAGAAACGCGAGCCGGTGTTCGTCGGGCGGTAAGAGGGGGGGCGCCGACACATCAAAGCGCCGCCGACGATCAGGTCGGCGGCGCTCAGCAGGCTCAATTCGTCCGATCAGCCCTTAGGCAATGCGCAGTTGGGTCCGGCGCGACATGCGCAGCCCGGCGCCCATCGCGCCGACGCCTAGCAGCATCATCGCCCACGTCGCCGGCTCGGGGATCGCTGTCACACTCACGCCGCCTATGGTCGGCCCATAAGGCGTGCCGACGTCGGCGCTGGCGAACTGAAGCGTCGTCGGGCCGCTGGTCGTGAAGTTCACCGTCTCCAGCGTGTACATCATGTTGCCGTGGGAATTCGAACCGATCGTATAGCTGAACGGGTCGTTGAGCAGGCTGCCGACGCTCACGTCGACCGTCTTCGTGGGCGGACCGCCGTCGGGGTTTGCCGACAGGTAGAACGATAGCGAATAGGCGCCCGGGCCCAACGTCAGGGCCTGGCTGACGCCTCCAGGCGCATTCCCGTCGAGGTCGACGCTGCCGCCACCGAGCGTCGGTGATTGCCAATAGCCGCCGATCAAGTCGACGCTGGCGCCCGTGACCGTCCAGGGGCCGATCAGGGTCCCACCAGTGTAGGTGACGAAGCCGCCACCCCCGGATGGGTTCGAGAAATCGCCATCGGAAACCAGGTTCGCGGCCTGCGCGATCGAGGCCGAGCCGATCATCGCACCCGCAGCCGCAAGCGCTAAAAGTAAAGACTTCATCGGTGACCCTAGGGAATTCGCAAAGAGAACACGGCTAATAGAGCCTTACGACGCGCCGGTGCAACCTTGCACACGCTGCAGGCGAAAGTCCGCCGCGGAGTGTGGGAAAAGCACGACGCTCGTCTACGTCGCGTTTCTAGTCAACTCAAAGTCAGGTTGAGTTCGGTTCGCTGCGCGCTGCGGCTTGTTAGGTGTTCATCAGCGTTCGATAGATCAGCACGTAGGAGTCGGAGTTGACGATGCCGTCGCCCCGGAACGGCTTGTCGAGGTCGACGATCACGAAGATCACGATGCCGAGGAACATCGACAGCACGGCGGTCAGAATGCCGTGGATGTGCGCTTCCATATCCAGCATCCAGACCAGGCCAATGCTGAGGATGGCGCCGATCCAGAGCACCCACCACAGCAGGGCTGGGATGCCCTGGTTGATATCGGCAAGGCGATTGCTGCGGAGCTCCACCAGCTTCTCGAACTGGCCGAAGGCCTCGGCGTAGGCGATTTCCTCGGTTTTTTCCGTGGGATGGATCGCTTCGAAGTCCTTCTGAATGGCGATCATGCGGGCGGTTCCGCCCGTCGGCACCACACCGCCGGCCTGGGCGGGCCAGTCATGGTCGATGGTCTCCTTGGCGTAGGCGCGCAGATCCGCGCGCAGCGTCGAGCGATGCGGTTCGGAGAACCCGCTGGTGTCGCTGTAGAGCCCGGCGAGCGTCGTGGCCTCGCGGGTGACGTTGTCGGCCATACCCGCGTAGTTGGCGTAGACGCCAATGGCGACCAGACCCAGCAAAATTCCATAGATGACCGAAAAGCTCGCCATGCTCAGCGAGACCATCTCGTTGGTTCGGTCCTGCCCATGGATCCAGCGATGGAAGTAGGGCCGGACCAGAAACATGCCCCCGAGGCCCAGCGCCGTGGCCACGACGCCGAACGCCAGCACCATCGTCCACGTCGGAAAGTCGTAGATCCAAGAAAACATCACCGCCCCTAGTCCCCCTTGGCCCGACAGTCAGCTTCGAAGCTGTCTGGGCGCGCGTCCGTTCGAAGATCGATCGGCGCCGGCGCGTCGCCGGCGCAGCGCCAGACCGACCCCGCCCAGTCCAAGGATCATCAGCAGCCAGCTGTCAGGCTCGGGCGTTGCCAACGGCGTTGGCGTGCCAGTTGGGGGGATGA
>DATNIH010000295.1:0-5480 GCA_035604515.1 Caulobacteraceae bacterium
CTCGCCGCCGCCGATCCGCGCATCCACGTCGTGCCGATCGACCAGGCCTTCGCCGCCTACGATTTCAAGCATGATCCCCACGCCCAGACGGTGAACGTCGGCGGCAAGGTCATTTCCAACATCATGACCGAGGGACCCGAGCTGCTGTTCCCGAGCTTCTGGCGGGGCGGGCTCATGGGTCTGGACGGCATGCATCCGAGCATCGTCGGTTATGCGGTCATGGCCCAGGAGATCCTGCGCTCGATCCAGCAGCACGAAGGCGTCGCTGCCGTTAATCCCATCGGCCTGCCAGCCGCCTACCAGGCCGACAGCCTGCTGCAGAAGGTGCCGATCGCCTGGGACATCGTGCTGGATCTCTCGCTCGACATCCGTCGCGCGACCGCCGCGCCCGGCGGCGCGACGCCGACCGGCATGAAGTACGACGCCGTCAACACCCTGATGTCGGCGCTGCAGTTCCGCTACGACTGAACGCCGGCAGGCGACGTGCGGCGCAGATAGTCCAGGAACAGCACGGCGAAGGCGACGTCGCCGCCGACCAGGGCGAACAGCCGCCACAGGTGGGGGACCGTCAGCGCGCCCACCAACACCGTGGCGACCGCCGCCAGCTTGCCCCAGGCCCCGATGGCGATGAGCGACCGAAACCGCCCCGGATCGAGCGCGATCCGCCCGTAGCCATAACCGAACGCGCCGATCAGCACCGCGGCCAGGTCGACCAGCACGATGTTGGTCCCAGTGATCGGATCGAGCCCGAGGATGGAGACGAACAGCCCTTGGCCCAGCGACATCGCCGCTGCGACCAGCAGGTTCGCCGCGGCGGCGACGCCGAACAGCCAGCGGGCGTAGGCGCTCATCGGTCTTCGCGGCCGTGGTGTATCCGCGTCACGAACACTGTCTCGCCCTCAACCTTGTAGCGGATGACGTAAGCGCCGCGGCCGAAAGGCACGATCAACTCACGCCAACCGGGCTCGTTCGCGGGACGACCGCGCTCCGAGAATTCGCTGAGGGAAAGGACCGCCGAAGTGATCGCATCAGCCGCGCGCCCCGCAGCACGCTCGCTTCGAAGCAAAAGATAGTCGGACGGTCACTTACGCTTTTCGGCGAACCGGGCCTTCAGAGCCGCCCTGAATTCCCGCATCGCGGTCTCTGCATCTATGTATTCGCCGGTCCGCTTGTATTCGTCGTACCGCGCAAAATCTTCGTCCCAGCTACTCTCCAGGCCCTCGGAGATCAGCTTGGCCGCATAGTCGTCGACGGATCGCCCGGCGGCAGCGGCAGCGGCCTTGAGCCGCCTGCCAAGCTCCTCGCTCAGTTCGAGCTTGAAATCGCCATCCGCCATGCCTGGAGTCTCCGCCGCCGGCCGGCGGCGGTCAACTATCCAGGAAGCTGCGCAGTTTGCGGCTGCGGCTCGGGTGCTTCAGTTTGCGCAGGGCCTTGGCTTCGATCTGGCGGATGCGTTCGCGGGTGACGCTGAACTGCTGGCCGACTTCCTCGAGGGTGTGGTCGGTGTTCATGCCGATGCCGAAGCGCATGCGCAGCACCCTTTCCTCGCGCGGGGTCAACGACGCGAGAACGCGCGTCGTTGTTTCGCGAAGATTGCTCTGGATCGCCGCGTCGATCGGCAGCACCGCGTTCTTGTCCTCGATGAAGTCGCCCAGGTGGCTGTCTTCCTCGTCGCCGATCGGGGTCTCGAGGCTGATCGGCTCCTTGGCGATCTTCAGCACCTTGCGCACCTTCTCCAGCGGCATGGCCAGCTTCTCGGCCAGCTCTTCCGGGGTCGGCTCGCGGCCGATCTCGTGCAGCATCTGGCGGCTGGTGCGGACGATCTTGTTGATCGTCTCGATCATGTGCACCGGGATGCGGATGGTGCGCGCCTGGTCGGCGATCGAGCGGGTGATCGCCTGGCGGATCCACCAGGTGGCGTAGGTGGAGAACTTGTAGCCGCGGCGGTACTCGAACTTGTCGACCGCCTTCATCAGGCCGATGTTGCCTTCCTGAATAAGATCAAGGAATTGCAGGCCGCGGTTGGTGTACTTCTTGGCGATCGAGATCACCAGGCGCAGGTTGGCCTCGACCATCTCCTTCTTGGCCTGACGCGCCTCGCGCTCGCCCTTCTGCACGGTCTGGACGATGCGGCGGTAGTCGTCGATCGGCAGGCCGGACTCGGTGGCCAGCGCGCCGATCTCCTGGCGGATCTCGCCGATCTGGTGGGCGTCGTTCTCGACGAACTTGGTCCAGCGGATGCCTTGCGGCCCCACCTTCTCCGACCAGTTCGGATCGAGCTCGCAGCCGAGGTAGGAGCGCAGGAACTCGGCGCGGCTGATGCCGTAGCTGTCGGCCAGGCGCAGCAGGCGCCCTTCCAGCCCGATCAGGCGCCGGTTGATCGCATAGAGCTGGTCGACCAGGGCCTCGATGCGGTTGTTGTTGAGCTTCAGCGTCTTCAAGTGTTGGACGATGGTCGAGGTGGCGACCTCGTAGGCGCGCCGCTCTTCCTCGGTCAGGTCCTCACCGCGCAGGCGGTGTTCGACCAGCTTTTCCTGCAGGCGGCGGAACGCCTCGAACTCGCCGGCGATGGCGTCGAGGGTGGCCATGACGCCTTCGCGCAGTTCGGCTTCCATCGCGCTGATGGTGGGGCCGGCGCCGTCGTCGAAATCGTCGTCGTCGGTGACGCCGGGCGGCGGCTTGTCGCCTTCCTCTTCGTCCTCGTCGCGGGCGACCGGTTCGGCCTCGATCTGTTCGCCGGCGACGGCCTCGTCGCTGAGCGCCTGGGCGACCTGACCGCCGTAGGTCTGCTCGAGGTCGATCACCTCGCGCAACAGGATGCGGCCAAGGCCGAGTTCCTCGCGCCAGACCATGATGGCTTCGAAGGTCAGCGCGCTTTCGCACAGGCCGCGGATCATGGTGTCGCGGCCGGCCTCGATGCGTTTGGCGATGGCGATCTCGCCCTCGCGGCTCAGCAGTTCGACCGAGCCCATCTCGCGCAGGTACATCCGCACCGGGTCGTCGGTGCGGTCGTAGGCGCTTTCCTTGGTGGTCTCGACGACGGCGGTCTCTTCGCGGACCGCGACGTCGGTGGATTCCTGCTCGGGCGCGTCTTCCTCGGCCTCGACCACGTTGACGCCCATCTCGGAGAGCATCGCCAGCGTGTCTTCGATCGACTCGGAGGTGACTTCCTCGCTCGGCAGCACCTTGTTCAGCTCGTCCATGGTGACGTAGCCGCGGGCCTTGGCCTGCTTGATGAACTTCTTGACCCCGGCGTCGGTCAGGTCGAGCAGCGGCCCATCGGGCGGCGGCGGGCCTTCCGGCGCTTCAGTCGTGGTCGTTTCGCTCATCTAATTCTCCGAAATCGGGCGGTCGGCCCCCTGCAAGGCCGGCGCCGAAGATGGTTTACGGAAACAAAAATGAAAGGGTCGGCGTCAAATCGACCCATCTTCCTCAAAAATGGTTCCAGACTTGAGCGCCCGGCGCAGCGAATCGCGCTCCGTCTTCAGGGAGATGACCTGTTCGGCGCCGGACCCCGCGGCCAAGGCCGCTTTGGCCTGGTCCATGGCTTCCTCCAACGCCGCCAATCGGTTCATCGCCGAAAAGGCGTGCGACCACTGGGACCGGGCGCTGGCGAGGGTGACATCTGTTCGAATGAAAGGCGCGCCCGACTTCGCGGCGGCCCGGTCGATGTCGCTCAGCAGCGCGCTATATCCTCTGGCGCGGAGATGGCGTTGCAGGGCCTCGCTGTCAAGGTGCTCGGCGTCCAGCCGCAGGCGGACGATTTCGCTAACCAAATCAGCCAGCGCCGGATCGCCGAAACCCGCGACGTAGGTGTCGCCGACGAAGGCGTCGAGCACGGCGGGGTCGGCGATGGCGTAGCTGACGAACGCGGCGGGCATCAGATCGATGTCGCGCGCCAGGCGCCGGGCCGCCGCGCGGCCGGCGTCGGTGAGGCGCGGATCGGGACCCTTGAACGGGCGCCGGCCCTCCCAGCGCTGCGGCGCCTGCACGGGGAACAGCGCGTCGAAACGCCGCTGCAGTTCCTCACGGTAGGCCTGGGCGAGATCGGGATCCCCGATCCCGGCGGCGGCTTTGCGCAGCCGCTGCCGCAGGCCCGCGCGCCGCTCCGGCGTGTCGAGCACCTCGGCGTCGCGCTCGCGGACGAACAGCAGGTCGACGAAGGCGGTGGTGTCGGCCAGCCGCGCCTTCAGCGCCGGCGCGCCGTGCTCGCGCAGCACCTCGTCCGGGTCCTTGGCCCCGAGCGATAGCGCGAACTTGAAGCTGCGCGGCGCCTTCAGCACCGGCAGCGCGCGGTCGATCACCCGGAACGCCGCCGCCCGCCCGGCGCGGTCGCCGTCGAAGCAGAGCGTGGGCTCCGCGTGCAGCCGCCAGAGCACCTCCATCTGGTCCTCGGTCAGCGCCGTGCCCATCGGCGCCGCCGCCGCGACGCCCGAGCGCTGGCAGGCGATCACATCCATGTAGCCCTCGACCACCACCAGCGCCGCCTCGTCGCCGCCGGCGTGCAGCAGCCGGCGCGCCTCGGGCAGACCGTAGAGCATGCGGCCCTTGTGGAAGACCGCCGTCTCGGGGCCGTTCAGGTACTTGGCCCTGGCCTGCGGATCGAGCGCGCGGCCGCCGAAGGAGACGATGCGCCCGCGCTGGTCGGCGATCGGGAACATGATCCGCTCGCGGAAGCGATCGTAGGGCGCGCCGCCGTCCTCCGGGGCGATCAGCAGTCCGGCCTCGACCAGGCCCTGCGGATGCGCGCCCTTGGCGATCAGATAGTCCTTCAGCGTCGTGCGGCCGGCCGGCGCATAGCCGAGGCGGAAGCGCTTCCAGTCGTCATCGGGCAGGCCGCGGCGGACCAGGTAGTCGCGCGCCTCGCGGCCGGCGGGGCGGCGCAGCTCGGCCTCGAACCAGACGGCGGCCAGCTCCAGCCAGTCGGTCAGGCCGGCGATCTTCTTCTCGGTCTCGGCGGCGCGCGGATCGGGCGCCGGCAGCGCCATGCCGGCCTCCGCCGCCAGGCGCTCCACCGCCTCGACGAACGACAGCCGCTCGGTCTCCTGCAGGAAGGTGATCAGGTCGCCGTGCTTGGCAGATGAAAAGTCGTGGAAGAAACCCTTGTCGTCATTGACGAAAAACGACGGCGACTTCTCCTTGGTGAACGGCGAGAGACCGACGTATTCGCGCCCCTGGCGACGCAGTTTCACGGTCTTGCCGATCACGTCGGACAGGCGAAGCCGTGATTTCAGCTCATCGAGGAAGGCGTCGTCGAAGCGCACGGGCTGGATGATAGCGCGAACCGGTCCAGAGTCGCATCAGCGCAGCGGCCCAGCTTCGATGAACACCGGTTGACGAAACCAGTCGGGGCAAGTTCAGTCGCGGCCGCGCAGTCTTCGCGCGTCGCCATGCGCCTCGGCGGACCATGAGAGCCCCATGACCAGACCGGCCAACATCGCCCTTCTTGCGCTTGCCCTGCTCGCCGCGGCGCCGCTCAC
>DATNIH010000296.1:0-44682 GCA_035604515.1 Caulobacteraceae bacterium
TCGTCCGGGTCTTCCAGGCCGATGTTGAGCCGGATCAGCGGGCCGCCGTAGGCCGCCTTGAACTGGCGCACGTCGAACTGCGGATCGCCGTTCAGCGCCAGGCTCTCGAATCCGCCCCAGGAGAAGCCGAGGCCGAACAGCTGTAGCGTATCCAGGAACGCCTCCACCGCCTTGCTCGAGGCGGGCTGCATCACGATCGCGAACACGCCGGCGGCGCCGGTGAAGTCGCGCCTCCACAACGCGTGGCCCGGCGCCCCCGGCAGGGCCGGGTGCAGCACACGGAGCACCTGCGGCTGCTGCGCCAGCCAGGCGGCGACCGCCAGGCTGGAGGCGCCGTGACGGGCCATCCGGGTCGGCAGCGTGCGCAGGCCGCGCAGCATCTGGTAGGCGTCCTCCGAGGCGACCGACCAGCCGAAGTCGACGATCGCCCGCTCCAGCGCCTGGGCCATCGCCGGCGATGCCGCCGCGACCGAGCCCATGAACACGTCGGAATGGCCGCCGACGTACTTGGTCAGCGACTGCACGCTGAGATCGACGCCGTGGGCCAGCGGCTTGAACAGCAGCCCGGCCGCCCAGGTATTGTCCAGCAGCGTGAGGACGCCGCGCTCGCGGGCCAGCCGGGCGATGGCCGGGACGTCCTGCATCTCGAAGCTCAGCGAGCCCGGGCTCTCCATCACGATCAGCCGCGTCGCCGGCGTCACCATGGCCATCACCGCCTCGGGCGAGGCGTCGGCGGCGAAGTAGCGCGTCGGGGCGCCGAAGCGGCCAAGCACCTGGTCGCAGAAGCGGCGGGTCGGCTTGTAGACGCAGTCGGCGGCCAGCACCTCGTCGCCGGCCTTCAGCACCGCCAGCATCGCCGCGGCGAGCGCCGAAACGCCTGAGGGGAACAGCTTGACCGTCGCCGCGCCCTCCAGTTCGGACAGCGCCGACATCAGGGTCTCCTGGGCGGCGAGGCCGGCGCGGCCGTAGGTGGGGCGACTGGTGTCGTAGAGCGCCGCGGCGCGCTCCACGAGCACGGTCGAGCCCTTCTGCACCGGCGGGCCGACGGTGCGCAGCAGGTCGGCGCGGGCCTTGCCGGCGCGGATCAGCCGGGTGGCTTCGCTGGGCTTGTCGCTCATAACGCCAGCCGCATCGCGCAGCGATCCTCGAAGCCGCGCGCCACCTCGTCGGCCAGCGTCGCCGCCAGGTGCGGCGTCGGCGCCTCCAGCACGACGAAGCCCATCGAGGCGTAGAAAGGCGCGTTGAAGGGGATGTGGCGGAAGGTCGTCAGCGTGACGGCCGGCAGACGCGCCCCGCGGGCCCAGTCGATCGCGGCCTGCATCAGCCGCCGCCCGTGCCCCTGCTTTTGGCGCGCCATCACCACGTCCACTTCCTCGATGTAGAGGCCGTCGTCGGTGATCTCGCCGGCGAGGAAGCCGATCGCGCCGGTCGCCGCATCGTCAGCCACCCAGAGCAGGCCGGCGTCCAGCGCCCTGAACCACTGGTCCGGCGGCGCGGGGGGGGGGAGGCGTCGGCGAGCGGCTGGCCGAACACGGTGAAGGTCTCGGCGCCGGACTGCTCGATCGCATCGAGCGCGGGGAGATCTTCCGCGCGCCCAGGCCGGATCGTCACCTCACGGACGCTCGCCTGGGTCACGGCCCGGTCGCGACCGGGGTGTCGCTGCGCGAGCCCCATTCGGTCCACGAGCCGTCGTAGACCGCCACGTCCTCGCGCCCCAGCCGCGCCAGGGCCAGCGCCAGGATCGAGGCGCTGATGCCGGAGCCGCAGGTGGTGATGATCGCCTCGGCCGGATCGACCCCTGCGGCCTCGAACGCCGCCATCAGCTGCGCCGGCGCCGCGAGCGTGCCGTCCGCGGCCACCACCTGCGACCAGGGCACGTTATGCGCGCCCGGCATGTGGCCGGCGCGGAGGCCCGGACGGGGTTCCGGCGTCTCGCCGCGGTAGCGGACGGCCGGCCTGGCGTCCACCACCTGCGCGCCGCCGCTGGCCAGCGCCGAACGGACCGCCTCGGTGTCGGCGAGCAGCTCCGCCGCGGGATGGGCCTTGAACTCGCCATGCTCCGGCTCGCGCCAACCGGCTTCGACCGGATGGCCCTCGGCGACCCACTTCTTCAGCCCGCCGTCGAGCACGAACACGTTCGAATGCCCCATCGCCCGCAGGCTCCACCACACCCGGGGCGCCGAGAAGACGCCAACGGCGTCGTAGACCACCACGGCCGAGCCCACGTCGACGCCCAGCCGCCGCACGGCGGTCGCGAACGCCTGCGGCGTCGGCAGCATGTGGGGCAGGGCGCTGGCGTGGTCCGAGATCGCGTCGATGTCGAAGAACACCGCGCCGGGGATGTGCGCTGCCGCATACTCGGCCTTGGCGTCGCGCCCATCGGCGGGCATGTGCCAGCTGCCGTCGAGCACGACGAGCCCGGCGTCTCCGAGATGCTCCGACAGCCAGTCGGTGGAAACCAGGGGCCCCGTCATGGCGCCACCCAAGGCGGGACCGGCAGGCCCCGCTCCCGCAGGAAGGCGGCGTTGAACAGTTTGCTCTGGTAACGCGAGCCGTAGTCGCAAAGCACCGTCACGATGGTCTTCCCCGGTCCAAGTTCGCGCGCCATGCGCACCGCACCGGCGACATTGATGCCCGTCGAGCCGCCCATGACCAGCCCCTCGTCGCCAAGTTCGATAATCGCCCGCATCATCTCCTCGTCGGTGACCCGATAAGGGTAGTCGACCACCAGGCCTTCGAGGTTGCCGGTGATCCGGGCCTGGCCGATCCCTTCGCTGATCGAGGTCCCCTCGGCCTTCAGTTCGCCGTGCGCGTAATACTCGTAGAGCGACGCCCCGCCGGGATCGGCCAGGCCGATGGCGATGTCGCTCTTCTGACCACGCAGAAACGTCGAGACCCCGGTCAGGGTGCCGCCGGTCCCGACGGCGCAGATGAACGCGTCGATCTTGCCGTGCGTCTGCGCCCAGATCTCGGGGCCGGTCGCGTCGATGTGGGCCTGGCGGTTAGCGAGGTTGTCGAACTGGTTGGCCCAGATCGCGCCGGCGGGCTCCATTGCATTAAGTTCCTCCGCCAAGCGTCCGGAATAGCGAATATAATTGTTCGGGTTGGCGTAAGGGACCGCGTCCACTTCGACGAGTTCCGCCCCCATCAGCCGGACCGCGTCCTTCTTTTCTTCGCTCTGGGTGCGGGGCATGACGATGGTGGCGCGGTAGCCGAGCGCGCGGGCGACCATGGCCAGACCGATGCCGGTGTTGCCGGCGGTGCCCTCGACGATCCGTCCGCCCGGCCGCAGCGCGCCGCGCTTCTCGGCGTCGCGGACGATCCACAGCGCCGCGCGATCCTTCACCGATTGGCCGGGATTGAGGAACTCCGCCTTGCCCAGGATTTCGCACCCGGTCGCCTCGCTGGCGGCCTTCAGGCGGATGAGCGGCGTGTCGCCGATGAGATCGAGCACCGACCCAGCAATCATGGCCGCTAAATCGCGGGCGGCGGGGCGGGGCGCAAGAGGGAAGATCGGCGTTGCGCCGGCGGCGTGGGTGCGGGCGCGGCGATGGGGCAATGGCTCGCCGGCGCTCGCGCCCCAGAACGGGCAACTGCGAGCCCCGAATCCGCCACGTTCAGCCCGCGCGTTGGTTTGGTGGGCAGACACGCAGCCGTGATGCGCGAAAACCGGCTTTCTTCGCCTCCCGATGTAGTCCTTGTTTGAAGTACGCGGCTGGGTTGGGTAAGAGTCGGGATGCGTGAGTGTGTATCATTCACGCCTACAGATTGTATCCCTTGGACGTTGCTGAATCCCAACACCGTCTCTGCGTCCAGGCTTGTCACCGGGCGCATCCAGAGCGGCAGCCCATGAGGTGGAAGATGAGACCGACTTCAGCACTGGCGGCGATCACTTTGGCCCTCTCGGGTGTCGGCCTAACGTCGGGGGCGGCAGCCGCCGAGGTCGTGAGTTTTATTCCGGGAACGTACAGCCTTGCGCAGTCGAACCTGGGGCCCGCGGTGGACACGCTCGACCTGACGGTCAGTAGCGGCGTCGCAACGTTCGTGCTGACCGGGCTGGACAACGCCACGTTCAGCGTTCCCGAGATGTCGACGCCAGCGGGCGGAGGAACCACTAACCCCTACTACATGGTCGACGGGACCCACGTGACGGGCAGTTGGGACAAGACCATATTCCCATTCATCACCTTCTGGTCCACGCCACTGCAAGGTGGTTTCACCATAGGCTCGCAGCCAGGCGAGAGTGGCAGAAACGTCGTCGATGTCTTCCAGTCGACCCAGGGTACGGGGCAGGTATTCGCGTTTGGAGTCGTGGCTCAATCCATCCCTGAACCGGCCACGTGGGCGATGGTGCTGCTCGGCGTCGGCCTCATCGGCGGGGGTCTGCGACTGAACGCCCGCGGCAAGGAAGTGTCCTCGGCGGCCTAGTCGCGCGGCGTCGCGGCCCCGTTACGCGGCCGCGACGCCGACGCCATCACGAAAGTTTCACGCCGGCTAATGCATCCATCGCGGGACGCAGCGGCCTCATCCGTCCGGAACACCGCCGGGATGGGGCCGCGAGATGCTTCGGTTGATCTGCGCATTGATCTGGCTGGCGCTGGCTGCGCATGCCGTGGCGGCGCCGCTTGACGGTGTGAAGGTCGTATCCGACGGGCCCTATCACCCAGCGAGCGTCCAGCAGATTGTCGTTCACTCAGCGCGCCTCGGTCGGGACATTGAGGTGATCGTCAGCGCGCCGGCGGGGGGCCCACCGCTCCCGCCGGGCGGCAAGTATCCGGCCATCTACGCGCTCGATGGCGGATATGGCGTGGCCGGGCCGATCGCCCAGCAGATGGCCTGGTCCTGGGCGATGTGGCCCGCCTACGTCATCTCGCTCACTTATCCGGCGGGCGTCGCCAACGCGCGCGACACCGACTTTCTGTTTCAGCCGACGATCCGGAATGGGGCGACCATCGGCGGCGGCGGCGCAGCGTTTCAGGCCTTCCTCACCGACGACCTCAGACCCTTCCTTGAATCGCGCTATCCGCTCGACCCGGCGCGCGCGATTCTGTTCGGCCACTCCTACGGCGGGCTGTTCGCGGCCAATGTCCTGGCTGCGGCCCCGGACTCCTTCGGGGGCTATATCATCGCCAGTCCATCGACGCCGGCCGACCCTTTTGTCGTCGACAGGCTCGCCGCCGTCGCCGCGCGCGGGCACGGTCAGCGCGTGTTCGTTGCAGTTGGCGGCAACGAAGGCTCGGCCATGGTGTCGGGCGCCGAACAGGTCGCGGCGGCTCTGGCGTCACCCGGAACCGGCTTCATCGTCCAGAAGCAGGTCTTCGCGGGCGAGGGACATGTCACCTACTACCCCATGCTGGTCTCGGCTGCGTTCGCCTGGATGCTGCCGTCGCCGCCGGGCGCTCGCTCGGTGGGGACGGCCCAGGTCAAGTGTGCCGCGATCCAGGTCTCGAACGCCGCGCTTGACCGGCTGGTCGGGGTCTATCTGCTGTCGGACGGGCGGGCGGTCACCATCCGACGCCAAGGCGCGAGCCTTCTGGCGCAGATGACCGGCTCGCCGGAAGGGGAGGTGTTTCCCGAGACGCCGCAGAGCTTCTGTCGCCCGGACGTCGACGTCCATCTGCGGTTCGAGACCGCGGCGACCGGCGCCGCCAGCGCCGTCACGGTGGATCTGTTCGGCTCGCAAATGCGAGCCGTCAGAACTGAGCGCCACTAGCGTGCATTCAGGGAACGAGCACGACGCGCCCGATCACCTTGCCCGCCTTGAGATCCTCGAGCACCGTGTTGGCGGACGAGAGCGGGACTTCCTTGACCGGGATCGGGTCGACCTTGCCGGCGCGGACCAGCTCCATCATCGCCTCGGCCTCGGCGAGCGAGCCGACGTAGGAACCGCCGACGGTGAAGGCGCGGATCGGGAACATGGCCAGCGGCATCGACATGCCGCCGCCGAACAGCCCGACCACGACTACCTTGCCGCCCCGGCGCACCGTCTGGCTGGCGAACCCAAAGCTCGAGTCCGAGCCGACGAAGTCGATCGCCGCCACCGCGCCGCCCTCGGTGTCGGCCATCAGCTTCTTCAGCGCCTCGGGGTCGGTCGTGTTGTAGACGGCCTTGGCGCCCGCGCCCATCGCCGCCTGCAGCCGGCCCTCGTCGATGTCGGCGACCAGCGGGCTCTTGCCGAACAGCTCCTTGGCGAACTGGATGCCCATCATGCCGAGGCCGCCCGCGCCAACGATCACCACCTCGTCCTTTGGCCCGAGCGCCGGGACCTTCTTCAGCGCGCCGTAGGCGGTAAGGCCGGAACACATGTAGGTCGCCGCCAGCGCCGGCGGGGTCTTGCCGTAATCGAGCAGGTAGCGCGGGTGCGGGATCATCACGTGGCTGGCGTAGCCGCCGCCGACGCCCGCCGAGCAGCCGAGGTTGCGCGGGGCGTTGCAGTAGTTTTCCTCGCCGCGCAGGCAAGCCGAGCACGCGCCGCAGCCGATCCAGGAATAAAGCGCCCGATGCTGGCCGATCAGGGCGCTGTCGGCGTCGGGCCCGACCGCGATCACCTCGCCGGCGACTTCGTGGCCCAGGGTGTGGGGCAGAGGCAGGCCGAGCGGCAGCTTGGCCTCGCCGCCCAGGCCGATGAAGCCCTCGTGGATGTGGACGTCGGAGTGGCAGACGCCGCAGTGCTCGACCCGCACCAGCACCTCGGTCCCGGTCGGCGCCGGCGTTGGCTGCTCGATCCGCTGCAGCGGCTTGCCGAACTCGGTGATGGCTTCGCAATACATGGGCTCGCCTCCTGGCTTAGGCCGGCACTCTCGATCCGCGACGCCACGGAACGCAAGCGCCGGAACCGGTCGGCGCGCTGATCAGTTCGGGCCCTTGGGCAGGCGGAACACGGATTCGTAGAGCGCCGCCTTCGGCACGACGCCGCCGGACAGCAGGCCGCCCCCCGACGTCTGGCCTTGCGCCATGATTTTCGGCAGCGCCTCGCGCCAGGCCTCCGCGCTTTCCCACTTCGCGATGTTGACGAACGCGTAGCTCTGGTCGCCGACGCCGGCATTGCGGTGCAGCTCCGTGCCTTCGAAGCCGGGCATGCCATCCAGCGCCGCGCACACCGCCTTGAAGCGCGCCTCGAAGGCGTCCGCCTCGCCCGGCGGCACCGTGAACAGATTGACCAGCGTCAGGCTCATGCGATCGCCTCCCAAGTTTGACGTTTGGCTATATAGGTGGGCCAGCGGGCGGAGGACGGACAATGGCGACGAGTTCAGGCGAGATCGTCATCCACGCCGGCCGTCTTCTCGCCGAACCGGGTCAGCCGCCAAAGTCGCAGCAGAGCGTGCGCATCGCCGACGGCCGGATCGCCGCTATTTCGGCGGGCTTCGTCGATCCGCCGCCGGGGGCGACGCTGATCGACCTCAAGGACCGGTTCGTGCTGCCGGGCCTGATCGACTGCCACGTGCACCTGACTGGCCAGCTCGGCCCTGGCCAGCGTCTGCGCTTCGTCGAGGACTCCGATCCGAAAGTCGGGCTCGATGGCGCGCACCGGGCGCGGCTGACGCTCGAGGCCGGCTTCACCACCGTGCGCGACCTCGGGGCGCGCAAGCCGGAGATCATCTACGCCCTGCGCGAGGCGGTGGCCGAGGGCAAGGTTCCCGGGCCGCGGATCCTGGCGGTGGGCGCGATCCTGTCGCCGACCGGCGGGCACGGCCAGACCTACGGTTATCGCCAGGACGTCTGCGCCTGCCTCCAGTCGAACGCCGGAGTCTGCGACGGCGTCGACGGTTGCCGCCGCGCGGTGCGGTTGCAGGTGGCGCAGGGGGCGGACGCGATTAAGTTCGCCGCCACTGGCGGGGTGCTCTCCAACATCCGCGCCGGGGTCGACCAGCAGTTCACCACCGACGAGCTTCGCACCATCATCGAGACCGCGCACACGCTGGGGCGCCGGGTCTCGGCCCACGCCCATGGCCTCGCCGGCATCAACGCGGCGCTGGAGAACGGCGTCGACTCGATCGAGCACGGCAGCTTCCTCGACGACACGTCGATCGACTTGTTCCTGAAGGCGGGCGCTTTCCACACCCCGACCATCATCGCCGGCATGACCGTGCTGGGGATGGCGCAGGGCGGCATGGTGCTGACGCCGGCGCAGCGCGAGAAGGCGTTGGTGGTCGGCGAGCATATCCGCGAGGCCCTCGGCCGCTCCTATCGGGCCGGGGTCAAGATCAGCTTCGGCACCGACATGGGCGTCGGCCCCCATGGCGAGAACGCCCGCGAGTTTGCGCTGATGGTCGAAGCCGGCATGTCCAGCGCCGACGCGATCAAGGCCGCCACCGTCACCGCCGCCGAGCTGCTGGACATCTCCGACGTGGCGGGGCGGATCGCCCCCGGGCTGTTGGCCGACATCATTGCGGTCGCCCGCGATCCGCTGGAAGACGTCACCGAGCTGGAGCGGGTGAAGTTCGTGCTGGCCGCCGGCGCGGTGGCCCGCGTCGACGCTTGATGGCCGCGGCGACGGCGCAGTCGCTGTTCGAGCAGGGATTTGCGCTGCATCAGGCCGGTCGGCTGGGAGAGGCGAGCGCGCTCTACGAGCAGGCGCTCTTGGCCGAGCCCGATCACTTCGACATCGTGCACCTTCTGGGGCTGGTCTGCGCTCAGACCGGCGATATGCAGCGCGGCGCGGCCCTCATGCAGCGCGCGGTCGAGCTCAATCCGAACGTCCCGGCGGCGTTCAGCAACCTCGGCTGGGCGCTAGGCGAGCTCGGCCGCTTCGATGAAGCCATCGCCAGCTGCGGGCGGGCGATCGCGCTGGCGCCCGGATCGGTGGAGGCCCACGCCAATCTCGGCATCGCGCTGGCGGCGGCGGGTCGTCTCGACGAAGCGGTGGCCGGCTTTGACCAGACGCTCGCGCTCAACCCTACCTACGCGGCGGGCTTCTACAACCGCGCGAACGCCCAGCGCGATCGCGGCCGGTTCGGCGAGGCGCTGGACGACTACGCCGAGGCAGTCGCACTGAAACCGGACTTCGTTGAGGCCTGGATCAACCGCGGCGGCGTGCTGGAGCGCCTCGGCGAAACGATGCAGGCTCTGTCGCACTACGACCAGGCGACCGCGCTGCGCCCAGGCCTTCCCGAGGCCCACGGCAATCGCGCCAAGCTCCTCAACGAGCTGAAGCGTTCAGACGAGGCGCTCGCCAGCGCCGAACGCGCGATCGCCCTGCGGCCAGGCTTCGTCGAAGCCCACAATCACCGGGCGCTGGCGCTGCTGGACCTGCGCCGGCTCGACGAGGCGCTGGCGGTCAGCGACCACGCCATCGCGCTCGATGGCGGCTACGCGGAGGCGCACAACAGCCGCGGCATCACCCTGTTCGACCTGCGTCGGCTGGACAAGGCTATCGCCAGTTATGACCGGGCCATCGCGTTGCGCCCCGACTTCGCCGCGGCCCACCTCAACCGCGCCACGTCCCTGCTCTCGCTCGGTGAGCTGCGGGCGGGCTTTGAGGCATACCGCTGGCGCTCGAAGGTACGGGGCTTCCATCCGGCGCTCGCGGGCGGCTGGCCGTCGTGGGAGGGCGAAGATCTCGCGGGCAAATCGATCCTGATCCACGGCGAGCAGGGCTTCGGCGACCGACTGCAGTTCGTCCGCTATGCGCCGCTGGTCGCGGCGAGAGCGGCGCGGGTCACGCTGGCGACCGAGCCGGCGCTGGTGAGCCTGTTCCGCGGCTCGCTGCCAGGCCTCGAGGTCGTCGCCGAGACGCCATCCGAAGCCGATTTCGACTTCCAGGTCGCGCTGATGTGCCTGCCGCGCCTGTTCGGGACCACGCTGGAGACGATACCGGCCTCGACGCCCTATCTCGCTGCCGATCCCGCGAAGGTCGCGCAGTGGGCGACGCGCCTGGCGGGCTACGCCGGCCTCAGGGTCGGGCTGGTCTGGGCCGGAGATACCCACGCCCACCGCCCGGCGGGCGCCGCGGTCGACCGGCGGCGCAGCCTGCGCCTGGCCCAGTTCGCGCCGCTGGCCGGCGTCGCCGGCGTGACCTTCGTCAGCCTGCAGAAGGGCGAGCCGGCCGCGCAGGCGCTAGAACCGCCGCCCGGCATGGCGTTGCTCGACTTCACCGACGAGCTGCGAGATTTCGGCGACACCGCCGCGCTGACGGGCAGCCTGGACCTGGTGATCGCCGTCGACACCGCCGTCGCCCACCTCGCCGGCGCATTGGCCAAGCCGGTGTGGATTCTCTCCCGCTACGAAGGCGACTGGCGCTGGCTCAACGGTCGCGAGGACAGTCCCTGGTATCCGACGGCGCGCGTTTTCCATCAGCAGGCGACGCAGGCATGGGATCCGGTCGTCGCGCGCGTCGCCGCGGCGTTGGCTATCCTGGTCGGCGACGGTCAGCCTAACAAAGCGCGTTGACGGACCAGCGCCGCTACCGGCTCACACAGCTTCCGGCCGCACGCTGGCGAGCCAGCCGTCGACTCCCGCCACAATGGTCTCGGCGTCCTGGTAGCCGCGGGTGACGAGGGCGTAGGTCCCGTCGGCGTTGGGGCCAACCACCACGGTCGGGAAGCCAGTGGCCCCGGCGCGCTGGGAGATGGCGTAGTCGCGCCAGGTCTCGCTCTTCAGGCCCTCGTCGGCGAGGCCGGTCTCGAAGGCGTCGCGGTCGAAGCCTTGCTCGGCGGCGATCGCGGCGAGTTCGGACGGGTCGGTGATGTCGCGCCCGTCGGCGTAAAAGGCGATGTGCAGGCGCTCGAGCAGGTCCAGCGCCTCCTCGTCGTTGGTGCGGCGGGCTAGCACCACGGCCCTGGCGGCCGGGTCGGTGTCGTAAACGAAGCCGTCGCGCTCGCAGAGCGCGGGGCTGAACTTGACGCCGGTGAGCGCGCCGATCTCATTCCAGTGACCGACCAGGCCGCGCCGCGCGGCCTCGGGCATCGGTTCGGTCGTCCCGGGGCGGAGGCCGCCCATGACCAGGCGGATCGGCAGCAGGTCGCGGTAGCGGTTGCGCAGGGTGCGGACCACCGGCGAGAAGCCGTAGCACCAGGAGCACATCGGATCGCTGAAGTAGATGAAGTGCAGGGCTTGCATGGCGCGGCTCCAGTGACCGAGCTAGCCTAGAGCGCGTTCAGCAAAAGTGGAATCGCTTTTGCGGTTCGAACGCGCTCAAGATTCAAAGTGTTAGAGCACGATTCAGGGTTCAGGTTGGTTCAACCTGAACCCATCGTGCTGTAGCGCCGGCAGGCCCAAACTCACCCCAATTTTCGGTCTCACCGGGCGTAAGTCCCGGTGATCCAGGAACACGAACCGCTGAGTGGCCGCGCCGGGCGCGGCCACGGCGCATTCCGCGAGCTTGGATGGCCGGGACTTTGCCCGGCCATGACCGGCTTTCAGGGAGTTGAGAGCGATCTCAGCTCTTCGTCAGGCTGAGCTGGACCACATTGGTGCGCTCGGTGCGGAAGCCGGCTTCGCAGTAGCCGAGGTAGAAGCGCCACAGCCGGCGGAAGCGCTCATCGAAGCCGAGGCCGCGGATGTCATCCCACGCGCTCTCGAAGCGGCGGGCCCATTCGGCCAGGGTGTCGGCGTAGTTCTGACCGAAGCGGACGATGTCGCGCCACTCCAGTCCGGCCCGAGCGGTCTCTTCCTTCAGCCGCCTCTCGGAGGGCAGCATGCCGCCCGGAAACACGTACTTCTGGATGAAGTCGGCGCGCCTGCGGTACTGGGCGAACAGCTCGTCGCGGATGGTGATGATCTGCAGGCCGGCGCGGCCGCCCGGCGCCAGCACATCGTGGATCTTGCCGAAATAGGTCGGCCAGTATTCCTCGCCAACGGCCTCGAACATCTCGATCGAGGCGACGCGGTCGAACTGGCCGGTCACGTCGCGATAGTCGACCAGCCGGATCTCGGCCCGCTCGCTCAAACCCGCCTCGAACAGCCGCTTGCGGGCGAACTCGTACTGCGACGGCGAGATGGTGATGCCGGTGACCTTGGCGCCGATCTCGCCGGCGGCGAATTCGGCGAACCCGCCCCAGCCGCAGCCGATCTCGAGCACGTGGTTGTCCGGCCCCAGCTCGATCTGGCGCGCGAGGCTGGCGTACTTATTGCGTTGGGCGTCGCTGAGCGTCTGGCCTGGCCGCTCGTACCAGGCCGAGGAATAGGTCATCGAGGGATCGAGCCAGCGCGAATAGAACGCGTTGCCGAGATCGTAGTGGGCCAGGATGTTGCGCTTGGAGCCGGCGCGGCTGTTGCGCCGCAGGGCGTGGGCCATGGCGTTGACCACCCGGAAGACCGCACTGCCTTCCAGCAGCGTCTGCAGCCGATCGAGGTTCACGGTGAACGCCTCGAGCAGCGCCGAGAGGTCGGGCGTGTCCCATTCGCCGGCCATGAAGCCCTCGCCAAAACCGATGTCGCCGGCGCTGAGCACGCGGGAGAGGAAGCGGAAGTCGTTGACGATCAGGCGCGCATCCGGGCCCGGCTTGTCTCCCACGACCGGCACTTCGCGGCCCGACGGCAAGACGAAGGTCAGTCGGCCGTACTCCCAGTTTTCAGACGAAATCTTCAGCACCGTGCGGAAGGCCGCCGGGGCCTTGCGCAGTTCTGGATCGTCCGGGCTGACGACAGCGGATGGCCCACCGAACACGTCGTCTCCTCCTCCGATAACTTTGTTATGACTTAGAATAACACTGACACGCGACAAGGCGAGTGGCCGCGCAAAACTTGCGTCGCCGATCGCCCCGCGCCATGTCTACGCGCCAACGCCGCCATCGGATCGGAGCGAGCCCGCCTTGTCAGTAGAACCGAACGCGGTTGTCGAAGTGGGGGTTGCAGGCGGATCCACGGTCCGCATCGGCAACGCCGAGAAGCTCTCGATCATCGCCGGGCCTTGCGCGCTCGAGAGCCGCCAGCATGCCCTGGAGATGGCGCACGCGCTGAAGGAGATCGCCGCGCGGCTGGGCGTCGGGCTGATCTTCAAGACCTCGTTCGACAAGGCCAACCGCACCTCGGCGGACGCGGAGCGGGGCATCGGGCTCGGCCAGGCGCTGCCGATCTTCGCCGAGGTGCGCGAGGTGACCGGCCTGCCGGTGCTGACCGACGTGCACGAGATCGACCAGTGCGCCCAGGCGGCCGAGGTGATCGACGTGCTGCAGATCCCGGCTTTCCTCTGCCGCCAGACCGACCTGATCGTCGCCGCCGCACGGACCGGGCGGGTGGTCAACATCAAGAAGGGTCAGTTCCTGGCCCCCGGCGATATGAAGAACGTGATCGGCAAGGCGCTCGCGGCCGGCAATCCCAACGTCATGGCCACCGAGCGCGGCGTCTCGTTCGGCTACAACACCTTGATCTCCGACATGCGCGCGCTGCCGATCATGGCGCAGATCGGCTGCCCGATCGTGTTCGACGCCACCCACTCGGTGCAGCAGCCCGGCGGCTCGGGCGACCGCACTGGCGGCGAGCGGCAGTTCGTGCCGGTGCTGGCCAGGGCCGCGGTCGCGGTCGGGGTCGCCGCCGTGTTCATGGAAACCCACGAGAACCCGGACCGCGCGCCGTCCGACGGGCCCAACATGGTGCCGCTGAAAGACTTCGAGGCGCTGGTGCGCGACCTGCTCGAATTCGACGCCCTGGCCAAGCGGCGCCCGCTGCACTGAGACTCCCTGGATTCTCGTTCCAAGGCTCGCCTTCGAAGCACGGCTGTGCGAAACCGCCAATGCAACCAGGGGGACAGGCGATGACGCTTTCAATCACCGCGCGGCTGCTCTGCGCGTCCCAGCAGACCTACGAGATCAATGTGGCCGGCCCGGCGCCGGACTCCCCCGCCCAGCCCGCGCCGCCGCCCTCGAGTCTGGTCGGCTGGCTGACGCCCCCGGCCGCCATGGTCGCCGGCGACGACCAGATCAACGCCGTGCTGGTCGGCGAGACGCCGGCTGAGATCATTGTCGCCTATCGCGGCACCGAGCCGTTCGACAGCATCGACCACCAGCGGATGGTGATGGACTGGCTGACCGACCTCGACGCACCGCTCGTCGCCGCGCCCAATGTGCCAGGCTCGGTGCACCAGGGCTTCAGCCACGATTGCAACGAGCTGTGGGGCTGGGTGCTGGCGCAGGTGCAGGCCCTGCCGACCAACACCAAGCCGCTCTACGTCACCGGTCATTCCAAGGGCGGCGCCCTGGCCGACATCGCGGCGGTGAAGTTCGTGGCGGCGGGCCTGACGCCGTTCGTCTGCACCTTCGAGGGCGCGCGGGCCGGCGACCAGGCGTTCGCGGACGGATACGACAAGCTGGTCAACCATTCGACGCGCTACGAATACCAGGATGACATCGTTCCGCACCTACCGCCGGACCTTGGTTTCGTCACGGCATTCAGAAACGTTCCAGCACTGGTCGATATCCTCTCGACCCTGGTCTCGACCTACATCCCGGTAGGAGACCTGCGCTTCGTCAACTGGCAGGGCCAGATCGTACCGGACAGTCCGGCGCTGGAATCCTTGCGCTACTCGCACCTGATCAACCTGATGACCATGGGCGGCTGGGACAAGATCATCGCCGACCACTCCATCGGTCCCGGCTCCGGCGCCGCGGCGGCCATCTGCGGCCCGATCTGGCCGGTCCCGATCACGCCGGGGCCGGTCACGCTCCCCTCGACCGCGCCCGCCAGCGATGTGCCGTTCTAGGGCCGGTCGACCGCAATCACTGGCTCACCCCCGATGACGGTCATAGCCCGGACTTACGCCGGGCTATGACCGTCGAGAGAGGCGATCGCGGGCCGATCCGGCCGCGTCGGGATGGCTGTGCGCTGGACTTTTGCTTCCGCCGGTCCGATTGATCCGCCCGTACGCCACCCCGGAGTCTCCATGGACCTTGCCGGCCTGCAGCAGCTGCTTCAGCGCATCGCCGGGGCCAAGGTCGTCGCGGTGGGCGACCTGATGGTGGACCGCTTCGTCTACGGCGATGTCGCCCGCATCTCGCCCGAGGCGCCGATCCCGGTGATGACCCGCCAACGCGAGGCGGTGATGCTGGGCGCGGCCGGAAACGTCGCCCGCAACGTCGCGGCGCTCGGCGCCCGGGTCACCTTGGTCGGCGTGGTCGGCCGGGACAGCGCCGCCGCGGAGGCGAGGGGCCTGATCGAGGCTGAAGCGGGGATCGAGGGGGCGCTGGTCGCCGACCCCGATCGCCAGACCACCATCAAGACCCGCTTCGTCTCGGCCGGCCAACAGCTCCTGCGGGTCGACGAGGAGACCGCGCGGCCGCTCGCAGCCCACGTCGAACAGGCGGTGATCCGCAAGCTGCGCGCCGCGGCCAAAGGCGCCGGCGCGATCGTGCTGTCGGACTACGGCAAGGGGGTCGTCACCGACGCCGTCGCCGCGGCCGCGCTTGCCGCGGCGCGGGCCGTTGGCGCGCCGCTGATCGTCGACTCGAAGGCTCGCTCCCTGGCTCGGTTCGGCGGCGTCGACGTGATCAAGCCGAATGCCGCCGAGCTCGCGCACGCCACCGACCTGCCGACCGACAGCGACGAGCAGGTCGAGGCGGCGCTCGCCCGGGCGCTGACGCTATGCGACTGCCGCGCCGTGCTGGTGACCCGGGCCGCCAAGGGCATGTCGCTGGCCGAGCGCGGCGGCGCCGTGCGCCACTTCCGCCGCCCGCCGCCAGAGGTCTACGACACCTCAGGCGCCGGCGACACGGTGCTGGCCGCTGTCGGCGCGGCGCTCGCATCGGGGGCCCCGTTGCCGGAGGCCATCGAGTTCGCGCTGCTGGCGGCCGGCGTCGTCGTGCAGAAGGCCGGCACGGCCACCGCGGCGCCCGACGAGGTGATCGAGGCGGAGCTGCTGGAGCGCGTCGCGCCGGCCGAGGCCAAGATCGCGACGCCGCAGCGGATGGCCCGCGAGGCCGCGGGCTGGCGCGAGCGCGGCCTGAAGGTCGGATTCACCAACGGCTGCTTCGACATCCTGCACCGCGGCCACATCACCTACCTCGACCAGGCGCGGGAGTGGTGCGACCGCCTGATCGTCGGCCTCAACTCCGATCGTTCGGTCCGCGCGCTGAAGGGCGACGGCCGGCCGGTGAACGACCTCGAGTCCCGCGCCCTGGTGTTGGCAGGCTTGCGATCGGTGGACCTGGTGGTCCCTTTCGACGAAGCGACGCCGGTGCAGTTGATCGAGGCTGCGCGCCCCGACGTGCTGGTGAAGGGCGCCGACTACACCCTCGACGGCGTGGTCGGCCGTGATCTGGTGGAAAGCTGGGGCGGCGTCGTGCGCCTGGCGGATTTCGTCGAGGGCCATTCCACCACCGCCACCATCAGCAAGTTGGCCAAGCGGGCATGACCCGCAGGATCGCCTTCGTCACCGGAGGCGCGGGCTTCATCGGGTCGAACATCGTCGCCCGGCTCGCCAAGGACTGGGCGCTCGACGTGGTCGTCTGCGACTGGCTGGGCCAGGTCGACGACGGCAAGTGGCGCAATATCGCCAAACATCCGATCGGCGATTTCTGCGCGCCGGAGCAGATGTTCGACTGGCTCTCCAAGCACTGGCAGGCGGTCGAGGTGGTGATCCACATGGGCGCCATTTCCTCGACCACCGAGGCCGACGCCGACAAGATCGTCCAGGCCAACTTCGTGCTGTCGCGCGACCTGTTCCGCTGGTGCGCAGACTTCAAGCGGCGGCTGATCTACGCCTCGTCCGGCGCGACCTACGGCGACGGTTCGCTGGGGTTCGACGACGACAACGGCCTGGATGAGCTGGCGGCGCTGCGGCCCCTCAACGCCTATGGCTGGTCGAAGGCGCTGTTCGACATCTTCGCCGTGCGCCAGGCCGCCCGTGGCTATGCGCCGCCGCAGTGGGCCGGGCTGAAGTTCTTCAACGTCTACGGCCCCAACGAAGAGCACAAAGGCCCGATGAAGTCGGTGGCCGCGCAGATCTGGCCGGACGTCGCCCATGGCCGCACGGTGAAGCTGTTCAAATCCTACCGGCCCGGCGTCGCCGACGGCGGCCAGCTGCGAGACTTCGTCTATGTGCGCGACGTGGCCGATGTGGTCGAGTGGCTGCTGAGCCGGCCCGATGTGAACGGGGTCTTCAACCTCGGCGCCGGCCGCGCCCGCTCGTTCAAGGAGATGGCCGAGGCGGTGTTCGCCGCCGCCGGCGCCCCGCCGCAGATCGACTACGCGCCGATGCCGCTCGCGCTGCGCGAGCGCTACCAGTACTTCACCGAAGCCAGGCTCGAACGCCTGCGCGCCGCCGGCTACGAGGGCCAGTTCACCAGCCTCGAGGATGGGGTAGGGGACTACGTGCGCCGCTTCCTGGCGACACCGGATCCTTATCTCTGAGGCTAACCCTGCGCCATGGCTGAGCGACGTCGCGGCATCGGGTTCTGGCTGGGGGCTGTCGGCGCGGTGCTGGTGACGCTGGGCGTCGTCGCCTCCGTCGTCTGGGGCGACGACATCATCAAGTTCCTGCTCGACCCGAAGGTGCCGTTCGGCAAGGACCACCCGCCACCGGCGCCGAACTACGCGCTGCGCGGGTCATGGGCGCTGCTGCCGGCGCCGGGCGCGCCGCCGGCGCCGGTCGATATTTTCTTCATCCATCCAACCTCTTATCCGGCGTCCTTCACGTCCTACCAAGGCCGGCACTGGAACGCGCCGATCGCCGACCATGCGGCGATGGTGGCGCTGGCCGAGGTCATGCTGCCGAACTACGCCGCGCCCTTCGATGCGGTCGGCGACGTCTATGCGCCGCGCTATCGCCAGGCGACGCTCTACGCCCGCTCGACGCTGTGGGATGACGCCATCGAGGCGCGCCAGTTCGCCTACGGCGATGTGAAGGCGGCGTTCGACTACTACCTCGCCCACCTCAACCGCGGCCGGCCGTTCATCCTCGCGGGCGTTGAGCAGGGCGGCGATCTCGGCGCGCGGCTGCTGCACCAGGTGATCGCGCCCGACCCGGCGCTGCGCCGGCGCCTCGTCGCCGCCTACCTCATCGACACCGTCGCGCCGGCCGACGAGTACGCCCCGGGCGCCGCGGCGCCGGCCTGCCAGGCGCGGGCCCAGGCCGGCTGCCTGGTCGCCTGGGCGGCGGTGCGGCAGGGCGACTTCACCGGCGTGCAGCGGCTGCTGAGCCGGGCGATGGTCTGGGGGCCGCAGGATCAGCTGCAACCGCTGGGTCAGCGACGGGCGGTCTGTGTCAACCCGCTGCTCGGCTCAACCAGTGAGGAGGACGCGCCGGAGCGGCTCAACCTGGGGGCGGCGGCTGCGACCGGGTTTGAGTGGGGTGTGCGGCCGGGCTTCATGGTCCGGCAGGTCGGCGCCCAGTGCCAGGACGGCGTGCTGCGGGTGACGCGGGCGCGCTCGTCGCTGCTGCGTCCCGCCGGCGACTGGATCGAGCGAGCCAGGGAGCCCGGCTACAACCTGTTCTGGGCCGACATCGAGGCCGACACCCAGGTCAGGTTCGCGGCCTGGAGCGCCGCTCACCCGGCTTCGCCCCCGGCGCCGGCGCGCCAATCGAACAGCGATTGAAGCAGCGTCACCGCGCGGCCGCGCTCGGAGGTCAGGCCGGGGTCGCGTCCCAGCACCAGCCGCGCGTCGTCGGCCGCGGCGGCGATCAGGTCGCGGTGCGCCGCTGGGTCGGCCAGACGGTAGGCGGGAAAGCCGCTCTGCTTGAGGCCGAGCGGATCGCCGCCGCCGCGCAGCTCCAGGTCCAGTTCGGCGATGGCGAAGCCGTCGTCGGTGCGCCGCAGGATGTCGAGCCGGCGCTTGGCGATCTCGGAGAGCGGCGGGTCGTAGAGCAGCACGCAGGCGCTCTCCGCCTTGCCGCGCCCGACGCGGCCGCGCAGCTGGTGCAGCTGCGCCAGGCCGAACCGCTCGGCCTGCTCGATCACCATGATGGTGGCCGCCGGCACATCGACGCCGACTTCGACCACCGTCGTCGCCACCAGCACCGCCAGCGAGCCGTCGGCGAACTCCGCCATCACCCGGTCCTTCTCCGGGCCCGGCAGCTTGCCGTGCACCAAGCCGACCCGCGCCCCGAAGATCTGCCGCAACGCCGCGGCGCGCGCCTCGGCTGCCGCAAGGTCGGCGTTCTCTGACTCTGAGACCAGCGGGCAGATCCAGAAGGCCTGGGCGCCGGCGGCGATGGCGGTTCGTAGCCGCGCGACGATCTCACCGACCCGTGGCATCGGCGCAGCGCGGGTCGCCACCGGCGTGCGGCCAGGCGGCTTCTGGTCGATGCGCGAGACGTCGAGGTCGCCGAACACCGTCAGCTCCAGCGTGCGGGGGATCGGCGTCGCCGACATGGCGATCAGATGCGCGGCCTCGCCCTTGGCCTGCAGCCGGGCGCGCTCGTTGACGCCGAAGCGGTGCTGCTCGTCGATCACCGTCAGCGCCAGGGCGTGGAAGGCGACGTCGTCCTGGAACAGCGCATGGGTGCCGACGGCGACCGCCGCCGAGCCGCCCGCGAGCGCCGCCAGCTTCTCGGCGCGGCCCGCGCCTTTGTCACGCCCGGTGAGCAACACCGCCTTGATCCCGTGGCTGGCCAGCGGCGCGGCCAGCGTCTCGTAATGCTGGCGCGCGAGGATCTCGGTCGGGGCCATCAGCGCCGACTGCAGCCCGGCGGCGGCGACGTCGGCCATCGCCAGCATGGCCACCACGGTCTTGCCCGAGCCGACGTCGCCCTGCACCAGCCGGCTCATCCGCTCGCCGGACTGCAGGTCGCCGCGGATCTCGGCGAGCGAGCGGATTTGTGCGCCGGTGAGCTTGAACGGCAGGTCGGCCTCGACGGCGTCGGTCAGGGCACTGGGGGGGATCGCCGGCGCCGGCTCAGCGCGTCTCGCCGCCTTGCGCTGCGCCAGCGCCAGCTGGTGGGCGAACAGTTCGTCGAACGCCAGGCGGCGGCGGGCCGGTGACTGCGGCGATAGGTCTGCCTCGCTGGCGGGGTTGTGCATGGCCTCGAACGCCTCGCGCCAGCCCGGCCAGCGCTGTTGCTTCAGCCAGGCGGGATCTTGCCACTCCGGCAACGCCGGCGAGCGCTCCAGCGCCTCGAGGGCGAAGCGGCGGATAGTCCGCGACGGCAGGCCGGCGGTCGCCGGATAGACCGCCTCGATCTCGGGCACGTCCTGGGCGCGCTCGATGGCCCACAGATAGTCGGGATGGACGATCTGCAGCTCGTGATCGAAGCTGTTGCGCTCGATCCGGCCGCTGACGATCCGTTTTGCGCCCTTCGGATGCGCCTGCTCCAGCCGCGGGCCATAACCGCGGAAGAACACCAGACTGATGAAGCCGGTGCCGTCGAAGGTGCGGACCTTCCACGGGTGGCCAGGCTTGGTTGGCCGCTGATGCGCCTCGATCTGGACCACGAAGGTCTGCTCCTCGCCTTCGCGCGCCTCGGCGGCGGTCGCGAGCTGGCGCCGCACCAGGTTCTGCGGGCCGAGGAACAGCACGTCGCGGACGATCGGGCCGGCCACCTTCTCCAGCAGCGGCGCAACGCGCGGCCCGACGCCCTTCAGCGCCGTGATCGGCGCGAACAGGGGAAAGAGAATCTCTGGCCGCATCGCGCGCTAGTCTAGCGGTCCTGGCGGGCCGGCGCCGGCCGTTCGAGCAGCACGACGGAGCGCTCCCCGTGGGCCGCGCGCGCATATTCGGCGTAGCCCATCTTCGCCGCCAGCCGCAGCGACGGCGCATTGTTCGGGTCGATCATGCACACCGTGCGCGGCCCGTCGAAACGGGCGTCGCCCCAGGCGTGGGCGGCGGCCACGGCCTCGCTGGCGAGCCCCTGGCCGTGCGCCCAAGGCGCCAGCATCCAGCCGGCTTCCGGCTCGGGACCGAGGGCCGGCGTGATGTCTCGTTTGAAGTCCTGGAACCCGACTTCGCCGACGAACCGGCCGGAAATCCGCTCCCTGACCACCCACGAGCCGAAGCCGCGCAGCGCCCAGCCGCCGGCCTGGCGCTGGAACCTGGCCCACGCCGTCGACCGCGAAAAGGGAACGCCGCCCATGTGGCGAACCACCGCCAGGTCTGCCCACAATCCAGCATAATCCTCGAAGTCGGCGAGCGCGGGCGGCGCGAGCGTCAATCTTGGGGTCTGAATCACATCGGTCGGCTCGGTCATTGGCGGGACGCTAGACCATAGGCCTGGCGCCGGCCACCGCAGCGCGGATGCTTGCCGAGGCGCCGGCGGGGGTCTTAGGTCCGGCGCGGCGGCTGGGGCCGTCAGGTATTTGGAGTGGGATGATGATGAAGGCCGCGGGAGTTCTGGCGGGCGCGGCG
The DNA here is from genome assembly GCA_035604515.1 of Caulobacteraceae bacterium. GTDB lineage: Bacteria > Pseudomonadota > Alphaproteobacteria > Caulobacterales > Caulobacteraceae > Acaudatibacter. The sequence continues at coordinate 21,214 of DATNIH010000296.1, forward strand.
CTCGCGCTGTTGGCGATGACGGCGGCCGCCCAGCCAGCCTCGCAGCCGCCGCCGGCCGCGACGCAGCCGACCCAACCCGAGCCCGTCCAGGGCGACTTCGTGATCCGCGACTTCCACTTCGCCAGCGGCGAGAGCCTGCCGGCGCTGAAGCTGCACTACTACACGTTCGGAACGCCGCATCGCGACGCGGCGGGCCACGTCGATAACGCGGTGCTGATCATGCACGGCACCGGCGGGACCGGTCACAGCCTGATCCGACCGGAGTTCACCGGCGAGCTGATTGGCCCCGGCCAGTTGCTCGACGCGTCGCGCTACTACCTGATCTTCCCGGACGACATCGGCCACGGCCAATCGTCCAAGCCGAGCGACGGCCTGCGCGCCCGCTTCCCGCACTACGGCTATGTCGACATGGTCGAGGCCGAGCACCGGCTGGTGACCGAGGGCCTGCATGTCGATCACCTGCGCCTTGTCATGGGAACGTCAATGGGTTGCATGCACGCCTTCATGTGGGGTGAGACCTGGCCGGGCATGATGGACGCGCTGATGCCGCTGGCCTGCAACGCGGTCCAGATCGCCGGCCGCAACCGGCTCTTTCGCGACATGATCATCGACGCCATCACCAGCGATCCGGACTGGAAGAACGGTGACTACACGACGGAACCGACGCGCGCCCTGCGTACGGCGGAGGACATCACCATCATCGCCGGCAGCGCGCCGCAGCAGATACAGAAGGCCCTGCCGACACGCGACGCGGCCGACGCCTACCTCGCCCGCGCCCTGGCCGCGTATCTGCCGAAGGCGGACGCCAACGACACGCTCTACCAGACCGACTCGTCGCGCGACTACGACCCATCGACCAAGCTCGGCGACATCACCGCCTACGTCATGTGGGTCAATTCGGCCGACGACTTCATCAATCCGCCCGAGCTCGGCCTGGCTGAGCAGGCGGTGAAGCAGATCAGGCGCGGTCGCTTCGTGCTGCTGCCGATCGGCCCCAACACCCACGGCCACGGCACCCACACCTTCGCCGTCGCCTGGAAGCAATACCTGGCGCAGCTGCTCGCGGAGTCGGCGGGTCGGAGCGCCAGGTGACGCCAATCTTCGCCAGTTACGCGCTCTGGCAGGGCTGGATCCTCTCCTGGATCGTCGCCGCGATCTGGAGCCGGCGCACCCAATCGCGTCCGCCAAGTCTGCTGCGATTGCTGGACCTGGTCCCGACGGGCGTCGGCGGGATGCTGCTGGTCCTTGGCGGCGGCGTGGTGGCGGGCCCCCGCTTCCATGCTTTCCGTGTGATGCGGCTCTGGTCGTTGCCGGTGGGTGTTGACTGGGTCGACGTCGGCGTCCTTGCCGCCGGTCTGGCGTTCACCTGGTGGGCGCGGGTGACGCTCGGCGACCTCTGGTCGAGCCAGGTGAGCCGTAAGGAGGGCCATGTGGTGATCCAGACCGGGCCGTACCGCCTCGTCAGGCACCCGATCTACACCGGCATGCTCATCGCGGTCTGGGCGCTGGCGGTCCAGCTCGGGGCGGCCGCCAGCCTCATCGGCGCCGCTCTGATGACGTTCGGCTTCTGGATGAAGGCGCGGCTGGAAGAGCGCTTTCTCAGCGCCGAACTCGGCGAGGCCGCCTACGCCGACTACCGCGATCGAACGCCGATGCTGATCCCACTGTGGCCGACTCGGCCGTGAAGCCGTCGGGCTGCTGACACCGCCGGTCGACGGCTGTCGCAAGCTGGCGACGCCACTAGGGGAGCCGACATGCTCGAGCTTACTGCCCTTTATGCGCACCTCGACGGCAAGCTCAGCGCCGTCGCGTCGCGGCCGTTCGGGCCCGATCACGTCGTCTACAAGATCGGCGGCAAGATGTTCGCGATCGTCGCGGACGACCCCCAGGACGTGCGCATCACCCTCAAGTGCGATCCGGTGCTCAGCGAGATCGTCCGGGGCCAATACGCGGCGATCACGCCCGGCTACCACACCGACAAGCGGCACTGGATCACCATCCGCCAGGACGAGGCGCTGCCCGACGTCGAGATCGGCCGGCTGATCGACCACGCGTATGACATCGTGCGCGCGAAACTGACCCGCGCCACCAAGGCCGCGTTGGCGGCTGCTGAGCCGACCTAACCGCTGCGCTGGTCGCGCGAACGGGCCAGGACGGCCTCGCGCCGCCCGGCGATGTCGGCGCCCCGGCTGTGGGTGAAGCCGCCGCCGATCGCGTGCTGGGCGTGGATGCGGCGCGCCTCGGCCACGGGCGCGCCCGCATTCGCATCCCAGTCGGCGCGCATGGCGCTGACCATCGCCGGATCCGCCTCGGCGATCTGGCCCGCAAGCTCGAGCGCAAAGGGGAGCAGTGCTTCGTGCGGCGTGACATGATTGGCGAGCCCGATCCGCAGCGCGGTCGCCGCGTCGACGAAGTTGCCGCTCAGCGACATTTCCCGCGCCCAGGCCATGCCGATCCGGCGCGGCAGGTCGACCAGCACCGGGCCGGGGTAGACCCCGACGCGCATGTGAGTGTCGGCGAACACCGCCCGCTCCGAAGCGACGATGAAATCGCAGCCGAGCGCGATCTCGAAGCCGCCGGTGACCGCGGCGCCATTGACGGCGGCGATCAGCGGAACCCGCGAGCCCTCCAGCGCCCGGGCGTAGCTTGGCAGATCGGCCAGCCGGTCGGTCCCGAGGTTCTTCAGGTCAAGCCCGGCGCAGAAGGCCGGATCGTGGCCGGTGATGACGATGCACCGCGCATCCTGGGCAGCGGCGAGCGCATCGCAGAAAGCGGTGCAGAGCTCGACGTTGATGGCGTTGCGCGCCGCCGGCCGGTTCAGGGTGATCAGGGCGACCGCGCCCCGCCGCTCGAGCTTTACTGTGTCGCTGGACGCCACGCCCGTGCTCCTGGCCCGTTGTTCTTGAGTGTGGATGGAGACTACAGGGCTGTTGGCGCACGCGCCATGACGCGGCGCCGCGTCTGAGGGAGCAGCTTCGCATGACCGGCTCGATCGATCCTACCCGCTCGCAGTTCGACGCCTTCAAGGCGCTGCCGCGCGATACGCCGATCCACATGCTGAACCTGATCCGGCTGAAGCCGATGGCCGACTATCCGGCGGACCACCCCGACCACGGCAAGGGCTTGAGCGGTCTGGACGCCTACCGCGCCTACGGCCGCACCTCGGCGGCGGTGTTCGCCCGCGTCGGCGCCCGCCAGGTCTGGGCCGGAAAGCCGGAAACGGTCGTCACAGGCCCAGAAGACGAGCACTGGGATCTGGCCTTCATCGCCGAATACCCCAGCGCCGGCGCCTTCCTGGCCATGGTCACCGACCCCGAGTACCGCGAGCACGTCAAGCACCGCACCGCCGGCGTCGAAGACAGCCGCCTGATCCGTCTCGCGCCGATCACGCCGGGCGCTACGTTCGGGGAGTGATGCGGCCACGCACTGGCCGAGGGCGCGCACTTCGCCTATATCCGGCGCTTCCGCATGGATGAGACGAGGTTGAAGCGGCTGCGGTTCCGCGCCTGGCGGCGTGGGTTTAGGGAAGCGGACCTGATTTTGGGGCCGTTCGCGGACAACCGCGCCCAATCGCTGACCGACGACCAGACCCTGGTGTTCGAGCAGCTGCTCGATCTGCCCGATCACGACGTCTACGGCTGGATCGTCAGCGAGGCCGCGCCGCCGCCGTTCGCCACTGACGTCATCGGTCTCATCCGCGCGTTCCATGCCGCCGGCTCGCAGCCGCGCGGACCGCACACCTGATCCGTTGAGACCTTCGCTTGTCCCTCGCTGAAGACATCAAGCGCGTCGCCCAGACGCGCGACGCCCTGGAGCTGACCGGGGTTCCCGAGGGGTTCGACGCCCTGGTGATGGCCGACCTGGCCCGCGCCCGCGGCGGGCTCAACGTGTTCGTCGCCCGCGACGGCTCGCGGGCGACCGCGTTCGAGGCGGCGATGGGCTTCTTCGCGCCGGAGATGGAGATCCTGCGCCTCCCGGCGTGGGACTGTCTGCCCTACGACCGCGTCGGCCCCTCCGCCAGCGTCTCGGCCGAGCGGATGGCCACGCTGACGCGGCTGGCGCGCGGCGGCTGGGGCAAGCAGCCGGCGCTGCTGCTGACCCATGCGCCGGCGCTGATCCAGCGCCTGCCGCCGAAGGCGCTGGTGCTGGCGGCCGGCTATTCCGCCTCGGTCGGCGCCACCGTCGAAATGGCCCAGCTGGAGCGGTATTTCGCCATCAACGGCTACCACCGCGCCTCCACCGTCTCGGAGCGCGGCGAGTTCGCCGTGCGCGGCGGGGTGATCGACGTGTTTCCGCCGGGCGCCGAGGAGCCGGTGCGGCTCGACCTGTTCGGTGACACGCTGGACGCCATCCGCGCGTTCGACCGCGAGACCCAGCGCTCGACCAAGCAGCTGAAGAGCGTCGACCTGCTGCCGGTCAGCGAGGCGCTGCTGGACGCCGACGCCGTCGCCCGCTTCCGCAGGGGTTATGTGGCGGCGTTTGGCGCGGCGGGCGACGATCCGCTCTACGCCGCCGTCAGCGAGGGTTCGCGCCGGGCAGGCCTCGAGCATTGGTTGCCGCTGCTCTATCCGCAGATGGAGAGCCTGTTCGACTACCTGCCGGACGACGCCCTGATCGGGCTCGACCACCTCGCCGCCGCCGCGCGCGACGATCGCCTGGCGATGATCGCCGACGCCTACGAAGCGCGCGCCAGCGCCGAGCGCAAGGCGCACTACCGGCCGCTGCCGCCCTCGGCGCTTTATCTGTCCAACACCGAGTGGGACCAGCACCTGGCCGCCCATCCGCTGCGCCGGTTCGAGCCGTTCCGGCAGGATCCGGGGCCTGGCGTGGTCGATCTCGGGGCCAAGCTCGGGCGCAACTTCGCCGCCGAGCGGGCGCAGGACAGCGTCAATCTGTTCGAGGCGGCCGCCGATCACGCCCGGCGGCTGATGGCCGCCGGCAAGCGCGTACTGTTCGCCTCGTGGTCCGACGGCGCGTCAGAGCGACTGAACGGCATGCTGGCCGACCACGGGCTGAAGGACGTGCTGTTCTCGCCCTACTGGCAGGCGGCCAAGGCGGCGGACCCGAAGAGGCTGCAGCGCGTGGTGCTGCCGCTCGATAACGGCTTCGAGACCGACACGCTCGCGGTGATCTCCGAGACCGACATCCTCGGCGATCGCCTCGCCCGTCCGCGCCGGCGCCGCCGCGCCGCCAACTTCCTGGCCGAGGCCACCGCGCTGACGCCGGGCGATCTGGTGGTCCACATCGACCACGGCATTGGCCGCTATGTCGGGCTGAAGACGCTGGAGGTGCAGGAGGCGCCGCACGACTGCCTGGAGATCCACTACGCGGCCGCCTCCAAGCTCTACCTGCCGGTCGAGAACATCGACCTCTTGACCCGCTACGGCGCCGACAGCGAGGACGTGCAGCTCGACAAGCTTGGCGGGGCGGCCTGGCAGGCGCGCAAAGCCAGGGCCAAGGAGCGTCTGCGCGAGATGGCCGAGGGCCTGATCGCCATCGCCGCCGCCCGCGCGCTCAAGCACGTCGAGGAAGCCCATCCGCCGCACGGCGTGTTCGACGAGTTCTGCGCCCGCTTCCCCTACGAAGAGACCGACGACCAGATGAACGCCATCACCGACGTGCTCTCCGATATGGAAGCCGGCCGGCCGATGGACCGGCTGATCTGCGGCGACGTCGGCTTCGGCAAGACCGAGGTCGCCCTGCGCGCGGCCTTCGTCATGGCCATGAGCGGGCGCCAGGTGGCGATCATCTGCCCGACCACGCTGCTGGCGCGCCAGCACTACGCCACCTTCGCCGCCCGCTTCCAGGGCTGGCCGGTGCGGATCGGGCGGCTGTCGCGGCTGGTGCCGATCGCCGAGGCCAACGCCACCCGCGAGGGGCTGAAGAAGGGCGAGATCGAGATCGTCATCGGCACCCACGCGGTGCTCTCCAAGCAGGTCGCGTTCAAGGACCTGGGCATGGTGATCGTCGACGAGGAGCAGCACTTCGGGGTCAAGCACAAGGAGGCGCTGAAGGCGCTGCGCGCCGACGTGCACGTGCTGACCCTGACCGCGACGCCGATCCCACGCACGCTGCAGATGGCGCTCTCAGGCATCCGCGAGATGTCGATCATCGCCACCCCGCCGGTCGACCGCCTGGCGGTGCGCACCTACATCACGCCGTTCGACCCGGTGGGCGTCCGCGAAGCGCTGCTGCGCGAGAAGTATCGCGGCGGCCAGTCCTACTTCGTCACCCCGCGCATCGCCGACCTGAACGACCTGGCCAAGTTCCTGCGCGAAGAGGCGCCGGAGGTGAAGTTTGTCACCGGCCACGGCCAGCTGGCGCCGACCCAGCTCGAGGACGTGATGGCCGCGTTCTACGAGGGCCGTTACGACGTGCTGCTCTCCACCAGCATCGTCGAGAGCGGGCTCGACATCCCGACCGCCAACACCCTGATCGTACACCGCGCCGACATGTTCGGCCTGGCCCAGCTCTACCAGCTGCGGGGCAGGGTGGGGCGCGCCAAGTCCCGCGCCTACGCCTACCTCACCACCCCGTTCGAGCGGCCGATCACCGCCTCGGCCGAGCGGCGGCTGGAGGTGCTGCAGTCGCTCGACAGCCTGGGCGCCGGCTTCCAGCTGGCCAGCCACGACCTCGACATCCGCGGCGGCGGCAACCTCCTGGGCGACGAGCAGTCCGGCCACATCCGCGAGGTGGGGGTCGAGCTTTACCAGCAGATGCTGGAGGACGCGGTCGCCGAGCTGCGCGCCAAGGGTGGGGCTGAGCCGGTGAACCTCGACCGCGGCTGGTCGCCCCAGATCAACACCGGCGCGGCGGTGCTGATCCCGGAAGACTATGTGCGCGACCTCAACGTGCGCCTGTCGCTATACCGCCGCCTTTCCGACGCCGAACAGGCCGAGGACCGCGAGGCGCTGGCGGCGGAGCTGATCGACCGTTTCGGCCCGCTGCCGCCGGAGGCCGACGGCCTGCTGAAAGTTGTCGCCATCAAGGGCCTCTGCCGCGAAGCCAATGTCTCGAAGATCGATGTCGGCCCCAAGGGCGCGGTCGCCAGTTTCCGCGGCGACCATTTCGCTAACCCCGCCGGCCTCGTCGCCTTCATCCAGAAGAACGCCAACCTCTGGCGGCTGCGGCCAGACCAGAAGGTGGTGGTGAAGGGCGAGTGGGAGACCCCGGCGCAGCGTCTCGGCGCGGCGGAGCGGGTGTTGAAGGAACTGGCGCGGCTGGCGAAGGCGGCCTGATCCCGTCCCCCTTGGCCGGGCATTGCTGCCTGGCGAATGGAACACAAAGCGCTGCCGTCCGTTGGAGTGCCCTGTTCGGCTCGCAGATAAGCTACGAGCTTAGCCGGGAGCCCATCATGAAACTGCTGATCACAGCGATCTTCGCCATGAGTCTGTTCGGCGCAACCGCCGCAACCGCCGACATCCTCGGCGCCCACGTCGGACCGGTGCACCTCGGTCTTGGCGTGCACGGGGATCGCGATCGGGATCGCGACCATGACCGCCACTGTGAGTGGCGCGGTCATCATCATCGTCATCGTGTCTGCTGGTAAGAGGCAGCCTGACTACGCGTCGGGATCCCTCACCGGCGGCTTGACGCTGCGCATGTCCCACAGCGGCTTGCCGAACTGGTCGGACGTGTAGGCCATCACCGAAAGCAGGCCTTCCTCGGGGTATTCCACCGCATCGGGCGAGGCGTTGTTGCTGATCATCAGGTAGCGGACCGGCTCGTCGGTTTCGTTGCTGCACTTGTGCGCATCGTCCGGGCCGCGGCGGAAAACCACGACCTCGCCTTCCTCCAGCGTTCGTTCGCCCTGCGGCGTGCGAAGCGTCGGACGGCCGCGCAGGACCACCAGCATCTCCTCGTTGCCGTGGTGGAAATGCAGCGGACCGCCGCGGCCGCGCGGCGGCAGCTCGTGCAGCGTCGCGGCCAGGATCTCCCCGCGCCCGACCCGACTGGTGCGGGTCCCGGCCTGCCAGGGCTGTTCGCCGAGCGACGTCCAGTCGTCGCGCCAGATGTTGTCAGCCATGCGCCGTCTCCATTCGAGCGAACAGTCTGGCCGACTCCGCGCCCATTCGTGGCGGCTGCGTCAGGCGCTCAAGCGGCGGGGGACGAACGGCCGCGAGGGCCGATCAGTGGTCTTAAGCAATTCAATAGCTTGGCCGGCTCGTCGAAGTCTTTTTTGGACTTATGGCTTGCGGATTGCCCGATAATACGCCATTATAGGCAAATCAAATATCGTTTTGGCTCGCCTACCCTTTCGACCTGAACCACGTTCAGAAGCGGAAAGATCTAACGACCCTCTCCGAAAATTTGACCTTGTAGCCGAGGTTCGGCGCAAGAACTATTGTCCGGAAAGGGACGATCTATGGAATCCGGTACTGTCAAGTGGTTCAACGGCCAAAAGGGCTTTGGCTTCATCCAACCCGAGAACGGCGGCAACGACGTTTTCGTGCACATCTCCGCGGTTGAACGCGCGGGTCTGGGCTCGCTGCATGAAGGCCAAAAGCTGAGCTACGAGCTCGAGCGCGACAAGCGCAGCGGCAAGATGTCCGCGGGCCAACTCCAGGCCCTCTAAGACTATCTGGACGGGGATCGGCGCCTAACCGCGTCGATCCCCGTTTGCGTTTTGCGAACACCCCAAGGAGCCGCATGGCCAAGGAAGAACCGCTCGAACTCGAAGGCGTGATCGATGAGATCCTCCCCGGCGGGCAGTTCCGCGTGAAGCTCGACAGCGAGCACATGGTCCTGGTCTACACAGCGGGCAAGATGCGCAAGCACCGCATCCGCAGCATGGTCGGCGACCGCGTCACGGTCGAGATGACCCCCTACGACCTCACCCGTGGCCGGCTGATCTTCCGCCACCGCGACGCCTCGGCGACGACTGGCGCGCCCGGCCGCCGCGCGCCTTATCGGCCGCGCCGATGAGTGACGTCATCAGCCGCGTGCTGATCAAGTGCCCGAAGATGGGCGCCAACGTGCACACGGTCTACCGCCTGCGCGCCTCGGCCTTTGAGGCCCTGAACGGCCAATACAGCTTCCGCTGCGACCGCTGCGGCGAGATCCATACCTGGCGCCGCGAAGACGCCTGGCTCGAAGACCCCAGTCACCTGCGCACCGTCGCGCGGTAGCGGGAAGGGCCCGGCCGGAACGCTCGACGATTGGCTCGAGTGACTTCGGCGGCCGCTGGGGACGAACGCGCCGCCCGTTTTCGCTCTCGCCGACCCTCAGATGGCCCTGGAGTGGCGCACGGCTTCGGCCTGGAAATACTGGTCGAACACCGCCGCGATCGATCTTACGAGCAGGCGCCCTCGGGGCGTTACCTCGATCTTTGGCCCAGCGCGCTGGACCAGCCCATCATCGACAAACCTCTGCAGCCTTGCCAGTTCAGCCACGAACTTCGATTCGCAATGCCCATGTCGCTGGCTCACCGCCGCCACATCGACCGCAAAATCGCACATCAGCCGCTCGATGATCTCGGCGCGCAAGGCGTCCTCCCCGGTGACCGCCACGCCCCGCGCCACCGGCAGTCGCCCGCCGCTGACGGCTATGCGCCAGTCCAGCTCCCGCGCGTGGTTCTGCACATAGCCTTGCGGCAGGCGCCCGATCGCCGAGGCGCCGAAGCCGATCAGGCTGGTCGCCGCATCGGTCGTGTATCCCTGAAAGTTCCGACGCAGGCGGCCCGTCGATTGCGCCAGTGACAGGGGGTCGTCGGCCAGCGCGAAGTGGTCCAGGCCGATCCGCACATAGCCCTCGGCCGCCAGGCGGGCCGCCGCGCTCTCGCTCTGGTCCAGGCGTTCCTGGGCGCCCGGCAGCGCCGCCTCGTCGATGAGGCGCTGGTGGGTCTTCATCCAGGGAACATGGGCATAGCCGAACAGCGCCAGCCGCTCCGGGCGCAGGCCGAGGACGAGATCGAGGGTGGAGAGCGTGTTCTGGGTGGTCTGGTGCGGCAGGCCGTACATCAAGTCCAGATTGATCGACGCCACCCCGGCCTCGCGCAACCAGCCGACGCACCGGGCGATGTCCTCGAAACTCTCCAGCCGGTTCACCGCCCGCTGCACCTGGGGCGAAAGGTTCTGGACGCCCAGGCTGGCGCGGCTCAGGCCGCGCGCGCTCGCGGCCATGACCCACTCGCGGGTGAGCACTGCCGGGTCCAACTCCGCCGCCACCTCGAGGTCCGGCGTCAGCCGGAACACCTCGCCCAGCCGGTCGAAGATCACATCCAACTCTGGAAGGGACAGCATGTTCGGCGTTCCGCCGCCGAGGTGGATGGCGCTGGCGGCCAGGGTCGCGGGCAAGGCTTCCTGAAGCAGGGCGATTTCCCGGATCAGCAGCTGCACATAGTCGCCGATCGGTGCGTGGCGGTTCACCGCGCGCGTATTGCAGCCGCAATACCAGCACAGCCGAGCGCAAAACGGGATGTGCAGATAGAGCGAAACCGGGCGGTCCGTCGGCAAGTCCCGCAGCCAGGCGCCGTAAGTCTGCGACGTCACCTCGGGGGTGAACTGGACCGCGGTTGGATAGCTCGTATAGCGCGGCGCCCTACCGTCGTATTTGGCGATCAGCGCCGACAACTCGTTCGAGGCCGAGGGCGAGCTGGTGTCGATTTCGACGAGGGTCATCGCGGCGGGCAATCCGTGGCAGGCTCGGACCGACTGCGGCCCCAGCCTTCGGGCTAGGGCATGCCGACGCCGATGTCTTTGATGCGCGTCAACTGGCCGCCGCTAGAGGCGGGCTTACCGTGAGACGGTCAAACGGGATCGTGCATCGCGGTCAGCTGACCAGGCTGGACGGCGGCGGTGGGCCGATGGCGGACCGGGCCTCGGCCAGCATCTGCGAGGCGCGGCGCCAGACTTCCAGGCGCTGCACGGCCAGCATGGCCACCGCAAGCACCAGCAGCGATTCGCCGATGGCGATCACCGGCACGTCGAGCACGTTCGGGTGGGCCAGCAGGAAATCGCGCGCGCCAAAGCGCAGCAGCAGGATGGCGAAGATGAAGAGGATACCGATCGGCGAGGCGCGCGAGGTCAGGTCGTGGGTCTCCGGATGGATGTGGATCTCCATGAACCGCGCGCGCTGCCAACCCAGCCCGGCTCCGATCAGGAAGCCCAGCACCAGCAGGCCGATGCTGACCAGCGTCACCGGCGGCGGCGCGGCGACCAGCGCGGCCACCAGCATCACCAGGTAGATCGCCGGCAGCAGCCACAACATCTCGATGCGTAGCCGCCGGGGGCGGCTGTTGCGGGCGACGATCACCACCAGGGCGATGCCGATCGGCAGCAGGTATTGCGTGAACGAGCCGCCCGAAACGCCGAACATCAGCTGGCCTGTCGTTGGCTCGCCTGCGCGGCCGCCTGCTCCAGCGCCTTGGCGGCGCTCTCGCCGGCCACGACTTCGGCGACGCCGAGGTCGAACTCGGCGACGAAGGGTTGCCGCTCCGGGCCGGCCTCGAAGGCGGTGCAGCCGATCACCGCGGCGATCCGCTCGGCGGTGAGGCGGGCGGCGGCGAGGTGCGTGGCGGGCAGGGCGAGGGCGAACACCTCCGGGCCGAGTCGCGCGGCGGTGTCCTCGGCGCGCACGAGGCGGCCGATCATGGTTCCGATCTGCGGGATGGCGCGGTCGAGCCAGCCGCCGGCCCTGGCCACCGTCACTTCCGGCCGCTCGGCGACCTTCAGCACGCAGACCGCCAGCGGCCGGTTGCGCACCCGCGCGGCGGCGGCCAGGCGCATCAGATGGGCGGCGAACAGATCGCGGGTGAAGAGGCCGGTCGAGGCGTCCATCAGGCCCGAACTCTTGGCCTTCTCCAGCGCCCGGCGGATCGCGGTCTGGCGGCGATAGGACCGGGCGAGCTCGAGCACCCGCTTGGCGGTGTCGTTCTCCGAGACCTCCGGCGAGGCGACGTCGGTGACACCTTTGTGGAACGCGTCGACGGCGGCGATGTCGGGCGAGCCGCGCTGATAGAGCAGGGCGGGGATGTGGTAGAGCCGGGTGTTGCGGCGCATGCCGGCGATGATCGAGAGCGCCTCCTGCGGGTTCTCGCCGGCCCACAGCACCACCGCATCGAAGGTGCGCTCGTGCAGGTAGTCGAACGCCGTATAGGAGGTGAAGGCGCCCACCACCTGGGTCTCGTAACGGGCGAGGGCGTTGGAGAGCGCCAGGAACTGCGGCGCGGGCTCGCCGACACACAGCACGCGCAGCGGCCCGCCCTCGGCTTCAGGCAGCTCGAGTCGGCGGCCGCGCTCGGAGAACGTCTCGAGCCGCAGCTCGAACTCCTCCTCGGCGACCGACATCCGCACCAGGCTCTCCAGCCGCATCACCGCCTGCGCGGGATGCAGCGGCGGCGCCAGCGTCAGGTCGAAGCCGTGCGCGGCCAGCTGCGGATCGGGGTCGGCGATCGCCATCACCGGCAGGCGGCGCGGGGCGCACGCGGCTTTCAGGCGGCGCGCGAACGAGAGCGCTTCGTGCCCGGCGCCGATCAGGTCGACGATCGCCGCTTCGATCTGCAGGTCGCCCAGCGCGGCGATGGCGGCGAAGGGACCGCGCGCGGTCACCGTGCGCCAGCCCAGCCGGTCGAGGCCATCGGCAAGCGGCCCCGCCCGCTCGTCCTCGCGCGCGACAATTAAAATCCGAGCGTGAATCGACACCGCCGCTCCTTTGACGGGAGCTTAGAGGGCGCAGGCGCAAAGCGCCAAGGGTGGAATTGGCGCAGGGCCGGCCGGGGCGTGGCCGCCGGCTCGCGCCGGCGTGCAACTTCGCGCCTGCCGCTGCACCTTCTCGCACTGGGAACCTGCTCCCTAACATGCGGCATTGTCTGCGCTGCTCCGGACCGATCCGAGACGCGCCGATCGGTTGAGGGGAAGCGTCATCTACGGACTGTTCCTATTCTTCGCCCAGCACCGCACGCTGATCAGCGCGATCCTCTGCACCGGGGCCATCCTGGCGGCGTTTTCGATGTTCCGCGCGCGCCGGCCCGGTGGGGCCGTCAGCGTGCTCATGGTGGCGCTCGTGCTCGCGATCGCCAACGGCGTGGTGAGCGGCGACGCCGTGAATGCGCTGGTTTATGAGCAGGGTCCGGTGGGCCCGGGCCCCGCGTCCGGCTCCGAGGCCTGCGGACCGCTTGCGCAGGCCGTGCTGCGCGCCAGCGCCGGCATCGCCGGCCAGCCGAGCCCGGACCAGCATCCCGAATACGCCGCCGCCGTACAGGCCTACCTGGCCGACGGCTGCGGCGGCGACGCGCGCGACCTGCGCTCGCTGCGCCAGGCGTCTTAGCGGGCCCGGGACTCGAAAAACGAGGTTTGGCGGCATATATATCATAGGGTGATGAACCGCCGCCGCATGAGACCCACGCTCGGCCCTCTGCGCTACCAACAGCAGGATAGCCCGCAGACTCTCGCTGACGGGCTGGAGGAATACTACGCAGCGAACGTCGGCAAGGTCGTTCGGCCGCGTGACTTACCACCCGAGAGCGCCGCCCTGTTCCGCAGCCACGACATGTGCCACGTGGTCTTTGGGCTCAACACGACGCTTGATGACGAAGCCATGGCCGATGTCCGCACGCTGCTCTCATGCGACGTTGGCTGGCGGCGTTACGCTCGATACATGACCAGCGACCCGGCGGCGAAGGCCATCTTCAAGGAGCTGGGCTATCTGAAAAGCGTTTGGGTGACGATCCATGCCATGCCGCGCATTTGTCGGGGCGCCATCGAGGCGTTCCGGGTCAAGAGGCAGTGGCCGTGGACTCCGCCGGAGTCCTTTCACGACCGCCCGCTGGCCGAGCTTCGAGAAGAGTTCGGCATCCGCCTCGTTTGACGCCACCGCGTTCGTCGACGACATGATTCAACCCTCAAGAGAGGGGAACGCGTGAGCGCCGCTGCGGATCGGCCCCCCCGGTCGCAAGCGGACGTGCCTGCGACAAAGCCTTTGTCCCGCCCCGGTTTCGCCGGTAGAACAACCGTGAGCGGAACCGCGCCGATGTCCGCGCGGCGGTAGCTGTCGGGCAGGTCGGGGGGTCCATGTCGAACACCGCGGGCAAGGCCTATGCGATGAACGTGCTGACGCCGGTGCTGCCGGGGTCCGCCTGGGTCAATCGGCTAATCTTCATGGCCTCCCGGGCCATCTCGTCATCGCTGCTCGGCTTGCTCGGCCTCTCGCTGATCCATTTCGCCCGCTGGGTGATCATCAAGCGCGACCAGTGGCCCCAGATGGGCCAGCCGTCACAGACGCTGAAGAACGACTACATCCTGTTCTGCAGCAACTTCAACGGCACCTGGGACCAGTACATCGACGCCTTCGCGGACGGCATTCCGGGCGGCCTCGACCTGCTCTGGTACTCCAGCACCAAGTACCCGCACTCGATCCCGATCACGCCGTTCAAGAACTACATCCGGGCCAACCAGATCGACACCAACTACTATTACAACGCCACGCCCGGCAGCGCGCAGCGCGACATCAAGCAGGCGCTGAAGCTCGCCGCGGCGATCCGGGCGCTGGCGGCCAATCCCCCGGCTGACGACGACGCCTTCGCCGCGGCCTATCGGGCGCTGATGCGGCAGGCGCAGGGCGCGATGGGGGCGCCAGGCTACGCCCCGGTCGCCAGTCTCGACACCGAGCGGGCCGACGAGCACCGCTGCCGGTTCGTGCGCGAACGCTGGGGCGAGGGCGGGGCGGGGCCGCCGAAGACCCTGCGGGTGGCCAAGCTCGCCGCCAACGTGCGGGAGGGGCAGGATGCCTAATCTCGACGGCGGCCACTACTTCTTCACCGCGCTCCTGCCGATCGACAACAGCGGCATCGTCGAGCATGGCGCGTTCAAGAGCTCGCCCGTCCACATGGTCCGCGATGCGCTCGAAGCCCTGCCGGCAGCGCTGCAGACGGCCGAGTCCGAGAAGGTCGGCATCCAGAGCCCGTTCGCCCGCAGCCTGCGCACGCACTTCGTGCGGCTCTTCGTCATCGACGCGCCCGCTTACAACGGCCGCGACAATCCCGGCACGCTGCAATCAACCATCGAAGGGGTCGACCTGTTGCAGGCCCAACCGGTCGATCGGCTGTCCTGTCCCTACATCGCCTTCGTGGGCGACTTCGACCCGGCCGCTGACGGCGCCTCCGAGCCGCGCAGCTGGCTCGAGGAGCTGTGGCGCGTGGCCAAGCCCGAGCTCTGCAGCGTGTTCCAATATTGCTACCAGTTCGACGCCGACGGCGACGCTGCGGCATTCGCCGACTTCGTGCTCAAGGCGCAGGTCGAGACGACCATGTCGTTCAACGACTACTGGGCCGTCCCGCCGTCGCTGCCAAACCTCGGCGTGGCCGAGCTGGCGATCGCCCCGATCGGCGCCGCGGCGCTGGCGGCCGTGATCGCGCTGGGTTCGGCGTTCACCGCCGTGGCCGCAAATCGATGGCCCTGGCACGCCGCCATCACGCTAGGGGTGGTGTTGCTGATCGTGCTCGGGGTCGCGCTCGTCGGCCTGGCGCTGCTTTACGACTACAACCTGATCAACCAGCGCGGCGCCAAGCCCTTCCCGACCGCGCCGAACTCGACGCTGCGAGACGTGCTGAAGGCGCTCTATCTGCAGCAGGCGTTCACGCGCTTCGCCGCGGCGCAGCAGGGCGCGAGCCCGGCTCAGTTGCGCGACGCCTTCGCCGCGTTCGTCGCGACGGCCAGGCCGGATGACCTGAGCGGCCCCACCCAGCCGCCGGGCGTGGTCCGCAGCCGCTTCGCGCCGGAGCCCGTCGATGCGTGAGCTTGATCTCGCAGACATCCAGGGCGGCATCCTGCGCGCCTATGGACGACTGGGTTTTCCCAAGGGGCGAAGCTTTTTCCTGAGCGTCCATGACGGCCTCAAGGGCCGGCGCTTCGTCGAGCACCTGCGCCCACACGTCACCACGGCGGCGCGCTGGGTCGACCCCAAGCGCGGCGAGCCGCTGCTGCGCACGCGCCATCCCAAGGTGACGGACGCCATCCGCGCGCAGGGCGTGGACGACTATCCGGGCGTGGTGCAGCTGGTGAAGCCGAAGGTGGCGATCAATGTCGCCTTCACCTTCCTGGGCCTGCTCGCGCTGGAGGTCCCGACCCGCACGCTACGCGGCATGCCCGACGAGTTCATCGACGGGATGGAAAAGCGCGCGGCGATGCTGGGCGACACACCCTGGCTCGACAAGCGCGACGCGATCTGGCGCCAGGCGCGGGAGAAGCCGGTCCACATCCTGGTGTCGATGAACGCCGAGATGGACGACGGCGGCGCGCCGGTTCCGGAGCTGGAGGCGCGGACGCAGTGGCTGATCGGCCTTTGTGCGGCCTCGGAAGGCGGTGTCGAGCTGCTCTCCGGACACGGACCGACGCAGGCTCAGTACCAGGACATGTCCGCCGTGTTGCGCGACGATGCCGGCAAGGCCGCGCCGACCAACAAGGAGCACTTCGGACTTTCCGACGGCTTCGGCGACCCAGTGTTCGTCGGCCAGTACGGCCCGAAGGCCGTGGCGATCAAGCAGATCGGCGGCGGCAAGCTGCTGCCTGACCAGACCTGGGCCCCGATCGCCACCGGCGAATTCCTGCTTGGCCATCCGGACGAAGCGCAGGAGATCCCTGGCGCGGCGATGCCGCTCGAGTTCAGCCGCAACGGCACGTTCATGGCTTACCGCAAGCTGCATGAGAATACGGCCAGTTTCGCGAGCTATATCAAGGCACAGGGCGAGACTTACGCCAGCGTAGCCGGCCTCGCGGACCTCGACGAGGCGCAGGCGACCATCTCGGCCAAGCTGGTCGGCCGCTGGAACGACGGCGTGCCGCTGATGGCCGCGCCCACCTTCCAGGACTGGCAGGCGTTCAACGCCGACCTCGCCGCCGCCCAGAAGGCGGGTGACAAGGCCAAGCTGGCGGCGATCGCCTTCAAGTACGTCGACTTCATCTACCGGCCCGATCCCGACGGGGCGACCTGTCCGGTCACGGCGCACCTGCGGCGCATGAACACGCGCGACATGCTCGATCCGCACTTCACCTCGGCCAAGCCCAAGGACTGGATGGGTTCGGCGCTGAACAATCGCCGCCGCATCCTGCGCCGCGGCCTGCCGTACGGCTCGGTCGACGGGGCGGACGCGGCCGACGACGCCGAGCATGGCATCGTCTTCCTGGCGGTCTGCGCCAGCCTGTTCCGCCAGTTCGAGTTCGTGCAGCAGCAGTGGTTGCAGTACGGTCTCGACTTCAACGCCGGCAGCGACACCTGCCCGATCGTCGGCAACCACGACCCAGGCGAGAAGGGACCGGCGGCGAAGTTCGTCATCGCCACCGATCCGAACGGGACCGACGCGCCGTTCATCTGCGAGCGCGTGCCGCAGTTCGTGGAGCCACGCGGCGGCGACTATTTCTTCGTGCCGAGCATGACCGCGCTGCGGATGATCGGCATGGGCATCGTCGATCCGACCTGACGGCGTGGCCCTCTTCAACCTTCCGATCGCGATTATTCGCTACCTGGGCCAGTTCTTCGGCGGCATCGGCGCTGCGATCGCGCTGGCGGTGACGGCCGCTTCGAAAGGCGGGTTCGGGGCGGCGCTGGGGACGCCGGAGGGGCAAAGGCGCGCTTTCGCGGCCCTGCGCGCCTTCCAGCCCAACCTGGTGCTGAGCCAGGTGTTGGTGAAGGCCTACGACAACACCGGCACGGTGATCGTCTCGCGCCGCCAGGACGTGCGCGAGGTGTTGGAACGCAGCGACGTGTTCGAGGTGGTCTACGGCCCGCGCATGGAGATGATCACCGGCGGCGCCAACTTCTTCCTCGGCATGCAGGACATCCCCGACTACACGCGCGACGTCTCCAACATGCGCGTCGTGGTCCGCCGCGCCGACCTGCCGACCATCGTGCAGCCGATCGTGGCGGCGAAGGCGGCCGAGTTGGTGGCCGCGTCGGGCGGCGCGCTCGACGTGCCGCAGGCGCTGACGCTGCCGACCGCGCACCACCTGCTCGAGGCCTACTTCGGCACGCCCGGGCCGACGTCGGCCGAGATGATCGACTGGACCACCACCCTGTTCTGGTACCTGTTCATCGATCTGGGCGCCAACCCGACCTTCGACGCCAAGGCGACGGCCGCGGCGGCGTCGATCCGCGCCTACCTCGATGCGACGATCGCAGCGCGCAAGGCGAGCGGCGGAGGCGGGGATGACCTCCTCGGCCGCTGCCTGGCGCTGCAGGCCAGCGGCGCGCCAGGCATGGACGACCTCGGCATCCGCAACAACCTGGCCGGCCTCTTGATCGGCGAGCTGCCGACCACCTCCTGCGCCGCCAACCGCGCCCTCGACCAGCTGCTGGGCCGCCCGGACGCCCTGGCCTCCGCCCGCGCCGCCGCCCTGGCCGACGACGACGCGCTGCTGGCCCAGCACGTCTACGAGGCGCTGCGGTTCTTCCCGGTCAATCCGATCATCTACCGCCGCGCTAACTGCGAGACCTGGATCGCCGATGGGACGCTTCGGGCTCGCCGGGTGAAGCCGGGCGCGATGGTGATGGCCTCGAACCTGTCGGCGATGTTCGACGGGACCGAACTGCCGGGCGTGAACTCATTTCGCACGGACCGGCCCTGGGACGCCTACATGCTGTGGGGCTTCGGCATGCACACCTGCTTCGGCGACCACCTCAACCGCATAACCCTGCCGGCGATCCTGAAGCCGCTGCTGAAGCAGAAGGGATTGCGCCGGGCGCCGGGCGCGGCGGGGCAGATCGACAACGCGGGGACGCCGTTCCCGGTGCACTTCAGCGTCGCGTTCGACGCATAGCCGGCGATAGCGTAACCCCTCACCCTCCCGCTGGCTTCGCCGCGGGCCCCTCCCTCTCCCTCCGGGAGAGGTGAAGAAAAGTCACTTCTCCCACAGGGAGAAGGAGGGGCCCGCGATGCGTTAGCATCGTGGGAGGATGAGGGGTTACGGCGCCTGACGCGTTCCGCGTCACTTCAGCGCCGCCAGGTAGGCGAGCAGGTCGCTGCGTTCGTGGGCGTCGGGGACCACGGCCGTCATCGCCGTGCCAGGCACCAGTTTCTGCGGGCCGGTGAGCCAGCGCTCGAGGTTGGCGGCGGTCCAGGTGAGGCCGGACGCTTTCAGCGCCGGCGTATAGTCGAAGCCGGCCAGCGTCCCGGCCTTGCGCCCCATCACGCCGCGCAGGCTCGGGCCCTGTCCAATGCCCTCGAGCAGGTGGCAGCCGCTGCAACGGTCGTCGTACACCGCCTCGCCCCGCGCCATCTCGGCGGTCTGGGCGAGCGCCGGGCCGGCGAGGCCCACCCCTACCGCGAGCGCCGCGAACCAGAGCTCACTTCTGCGCATAGGCGACCCGCCACAACGTGTTGCCGCCGTCGTCGCTGACCAGCAAGGCGCCGTCGTGCGCCACCGCGACCCCGACCGGCCGGCCCCAGACGCTGCGGTCGTCGACCACGAAGCCGGTCAGGAAGTCCTCGTACTCGCCGGTCGGCTGACCGTGGTTGAACTTGACGATCACCACCTTGTAGCCCGTGCGCTTGGAGCGGTTCCACGAGCCGTGCAGCGCCACGAACGCCTGGCCGCGGTAGGCCGCCGGGAACGTCGCCGCGCCGGAGGTCGCTTCGTAGAAGGTGACGCCCAGCGGCGCCGAGTGCGGCTGGAGCAGCACGTCGGGCACGGCGATCTTGTCCTTCAGGTCCGGCCGCTCCCCGGCGCGCCGGGGGTCCTCGTGGGCGCCGATATAGTACCAAGGCCAACCGTAGAAGGCGCCGGGCTTCACCGACGTGGCGTAGTCCGGCGGCAGGTTGTCGCCGAGCAGATCACGCTCGTTGGTGACGCACCACAGCGCGTTGTTGGCCGGATTAACCGCCATGGAGACGCAGTTGCGGATGCCGGCGGCGAATACGTGGCCGCCTTTGCCGAGCGGATCGAACGCCAGCACGTCGGCCCGGTTCTCGTCCTTGCCCCAGGCCGCGCCCAGCGCGTGCTGCGCCTGCCAGGCCGAGGCCTCCGCGGCGGACTTCTTCGCCAGCTCCTCGCCCACGTTGCTGAACGAGCCGACGGAGACGAACATGATCGTTCCGTTGCCGGAAAAGGCGATGTCGCGCGTCACATGGTTGCCGCCCTTCGACGGGGCGATCGCAGGCACCAGCACCTCCGGCGCGGCGCGGGCCTTGAGGTCGCCGTTGCGGTAGGGGAAGCGGATCACCGAGTTGGTGTTGGCGATGTAGACCCACTGCGGATTGGGTCCCGCCGGGTAGAAGGCGATGCCGAACGGGCGGTCGAGGCCCTCGGCGAACACCTCCGTCTGCGCGGCCTTGGCGGCGCCGTCGGCCGCGCGCAGCACCTTGATCCGGCCCGGTCCCATCTCGGCGACGAAGATGTCGCCGTTCGGCGCGACGCGGACCTGGCGCGGCCCATCGAGCTGGGCGAACGCGCTGACGCTGAAGCCGGGCGGAAGCTTCAGTTCGGCGCCCGCCGGCCGCGCCACCTGTTGCGGCAGGGCGAAGGTGAGCGCGGCGCCGGGCGGCGGCAGGTCGTCGGGCGTGAGCTTGCGGGTGACGCCGGGCGCGTCGCTCTTCCAGTCGCCGTAGGCGTCCTTGCCGGTCAGCGTGGCCGCCAGGGTCGGCGCGGCGATCAGACTGACCACGGTGGCGATAGCAAAACGCATTCTAACACTCCAAAACACCTGCTCCCGGCTCGCGCCTCCTTAGCGCGCACCTTTCAGCCTCTCCAATCGAATGTTGAGCGCCCCCCGCGACGCTTGCCTGACGCCCGGTCACGGCTCTTAGATCGCCGCAACACCGCTTCAAGGGAGCCGCGCCATGCGCCAGGGACCGCTGACAGGACTGAAAATCGTCGAGTTCGCCGGGATCGGGCCGGGGCCGTTCTGCGGCATGCTGCTGTCGGACCTCGGCGCCGACGTCGTGCGCATCGATCGCATCGGCGCCCGGGGCGGGGCCAAGACCGACGTGACCGCGCGCGGTCGCCGCTCGGTGGCGCTCGACCTGAAGGATCCGGCGGCGGTGGAGACCGCGCTGGCGCTGATCGACAAGGCCGACGCAGTGTTCGAGGGCTTCCGGCCCGGCGTGATGGAGCGGCTGGGCCTTGGCCCGGACGTCGCCCTGAAGCGCAATCCAAAGCTGGTCTATGGCCGCATGACCGGCTGGGGTCAGTTCGGGCCCTATGCCCAGGCCGCCGGCCACGACATCAACTACATCTCCGTCGTCGGGGCCCTGCACGCGATCGGCACCGCGGAAAAGCCGGTCCCGCCGCTGAACCTGGTCGGCGACTTCGGCGGCGGTGCGCTCTACTTGGCGTTCGGCTTGCTGGCCGGGGTGATCCACGCCCGGGCCAGCGGCCAGGGCCAGGTGATCGACTGCGCAATGACCGACGGCGCGGCCTCGCTGATGGCGATGTTCTATGGCATGTCGGCGGCGGGAGGCTGGACCGACCAGCGCAAGTCGAACCTGCTCGACGGCGGGGCGCAGTTCTACGACACCTACGAGTGCTCCTGCGGCCGCTTCATCTCGCTGGGCTCGATCGAGCCGCAGTTCTACGCCCTGCTGCTGGAGAAGGCCGGGCTCGAGGATCCGGCGTTCAAGGCGCAGATGGACCGCACCGCCTGGCCGGACCTGAAGTCCAAGCTCGCGGCGGTGATCAAGACCAAGAGCCGCGACGAGTGGTGCAAGATCATGGACGCCACCGACGTCTGTTTCGCCCCGGTATTGAACCTGGCCGAGGCGCCCGGCCACCCCCACAACGCCGCGCGCAAGACCTTCGTCGAGGTGGAGGGCGTGATGCAGCCGGCCCCGGCGCCGCGGTTCTCCGCCACTCCCGGCGCGATCCAGGGACCGGCGCCGGCGATCGGCGCCCACACCGACGCCGTGCTGGCCGAGTGGGGCGTGAAGGCGCCGGCGACGGCCTGAAGAATCTGTTGAGCGGGGCCGCAGAGCGCCGCTCGTTCAGGTTGGGTTCAGGCTCGGGGCGCGATCCTCGCCCTCGTTGATTGGCCGCCGCGCTCTCCCGTCCCTCGTGGCGGCGGCCGATCGATCAGGAAGAAGACAAGGTCATCCTGGCGGCGCGTCGTCTCTAACCAGACGACGCGCCGCACCCTTATCTGGGCGCGCCCTTGACGATCTGGAAGCTGAGCGCGCCATTTTCCTCGCCGACGCCCGCCAGGGTCGAACCGATTTCGTTCAGGAAATGCGGCACGTCGATGCGGGCGAGGGGATCGTCCGCCAGCAACCGCAGCCGCGCGCCCGCCGGCGCGTCGGCCAGGGCGCGGCGCAGCTTCAACGTCGGCACCGGGCAGCGATGTCCGCGCGCATCGACGAGGATCTCGAGGGGTAGGGTCTCAGGCTGGTCCATCGATCGCCGATGCCCGCCGGGGCGGACGGCGTCAATGGCGTCAGCGGCGGGTCAGACCGCGGCCTTGCGCGCGGCCAGGCCCATGGCCGCCAGCGCGATGCCGGCCACGATCAGGTCGATGGCGATCACGAAGCCCAGCAGCACCGCGTCGCTGAGCGGCCCAAGCGCCACGATCAGCACCGCCAGCAGCACATCCAGCGCGGCGGCGACCATCAGCCACCCCCAGCGAGTGGCCCCGCGCTTGCGTTGGTCCCAGGCGATGCCGGCCAGGGCCAGCCCGTCGAGCAGCATATAGACCGCGATGAACAGGGTCAGAGTCACCGCCCCGACCAGCGGCGCCCAGACGATCAGCGCCCCCACGACCAGGGCGACGAGGCCGGAGACGATGCTCCACAGCAGGTGGGCGTGGTCGCGTGAGCCGATCAGCGAGGTCAGCCCGAACAGCCCCGCCAGGATCAGCACCCAGCCGAACACCACCGCTGCGGCCACGCCGGCGATGCCCGGCAACGCCGCCGCCACCACGCCAAGCACGATCAGCAACACGCCTTCGGCGATGAACCACGGCGCGACCCGATGGCGAACGTCCGAACCGGCTGGATAGTGGGTTGCGGTCATGGCGGGGTCCCTCGGCGCCGGTCGGCGGCATCCCCGCCGACCCTAGCTGCGGCAACGGCTCGGCGCGACCGATTGTTCCCAGCGCCACCCGTTTCACGGACCGCCGCGATCCTGATAGAAGCTCCGCCCCGTACGCGAGGATCGGCGGGCGCGCTGGATGGGTGGCCGAGTGGTTTAAGGCAGCGGTCTTGAAAACCGCCGTGGGTTCACGCCCACCGTGGGTTCGAATCCCACCCCATCCGCCAAGTGGTCATCGCCGGCGGCCAGGCGCAGCATCCTTCTGCCGGTGGCAAGCGACCTGTGTGACTAACTCTCTCGCAGTCACACCACCCTGAGCCCGAGATGCTGGGCCATGGGGGTGAAGTCGCGGTCGTCGTGCAGCAGCGTGTGGCGATGTTCTATGCAGTACGTGCCGATGATGATGTCGGCGGTCTTGCGGATGGTGACGCCCAGGTCTCTCAGCTTGCGATAGTTGCGGGCGGCGAGGGGGGCCATACTGGCGCTCAACAGGGGCACAAGCGCGTACTGGCGCAAGGCCTGT
>DATNIH010000297.1:0-18395 GCA_035604515.1 Caulobacteraceae bacterium
TTGGGTCGAACCCGGCCATAGGCGTCCCGCCCGACATCGGCAGTTGGTTCGAGCTCGTGATGAGCCGATCCCGGCCCCGAGTTTGATGCGATGAACGCCTGGGACGCGCGCGATGTTCTGCTTAGCCGGGCTGTGGGATCTGGCGCCGGTTATTTGGTTGGGCGGGGGAGCTCGCGCATCTATCTTGCCTATTCGCCTGCGAGGATACGGCATGAGCTGGACGCCTGAGATCGAGCAGCTGGAGCGGCTGCGGCGGCTGCGCAAGCGGATGGGTGGGGCCGAAAGCATCGCGCGGCAACATGCGCAGGGGCGGCTGACGGTGCGTGAGCGGGTTGACCTCCTGGTGGACGCCGATTCGTTCCAGGAAACCTCGACCTCGGCAGGCGCGGCCAAATGGGACGACGAGGGGCGGCTGGAGAGCTTTCGGCCGATGGCCTACGTCACCGGTCAGGCCAACATTGACGGGCGCCCGGTGATCCTGGAGGGCGGTGACTTCACCATCCGCGGCGGGTCCGCGGACTCCGGGACCCCGTATCCGCGGGTCGAGGTGGCTTGGCTCGCTGGCGAGCTGCGGGTTCCCTTCATTCGGCTGCTGGACGGGGCCGGCGGCAGCGTGCGGAACTACGATCCGGAGGCGAGGAGGGCCGGCGGCGACCCAACCATGCCACCGGGCCACGCGGCGGCGGACGAGGGGCCGCTGGTCGACGTTCAGCCCACAGGGACGCCCGGCAGCTTCGACCTGCCAAAGCGGCACGATTTCTCGGCGGTGGCGCCGACGGTGGAGGATCACCTGGCGACCCGGATGGCCAAGGGCAACCTCCTGGCCCAGGTGCCGGTGGTGGCCGCCGTGCTGGGCTCGGTGGCGGGGTTGCCAGCGGTGCACGTGGGCGACTGCCATTTCTCGATCATGACCAAGACGGCGGAGACCTTCGTTGGCGGCCCGCCGATGGTGTCCCAGGCGCTGGGGCTCACCGTGACCAAGCAGCAGCTCGGCGACTGGACGGTCCAGGCCAAGACGTCCGGCGTGGTGCACAACGTTGCAGAGAGCGAGGCCGACGCCTTCGCCCAGATCAAACGGTTCCTCTCCTATCTGCCCTCGAACGTCTGGCAGCTGCCGCCATGGGCCGAGCCGCAGGACGATCCCAATCGGCGCGACGAGAATCTGATCTCGGCCATCCCGAAGCGGCGGACGGCGGCGTACGAGGTGCGCAAGATAATCGAGGCGGTCGTTGACCAGGGCTCGATGTTCGAGATCTCCTCGCTCTACGGCCGCGCCATGGTGACCATGCTTGCGCGGATAGACGGCTTCCCGGTGGCCGTGCTCGCCAACGACTGCCGCCGCGACGGCGGCGCGATGACGCCGGCGGCCTGCATCAAGACCGAACGATTCGTGGACCTTGCCGACACCTTCCATCTGCCCATCGTCTACTTTGCCGACGTGCCGGGATTCATGGTCGGCCCGGAGTCCGAGGCCGCGGGCATCATTCGCTTCGCCAACCGCGCGTCGGCGGCGGTGCGCGAGGCGAGCGTGCCCTATATCTCGATCGTGACCCGGCGGATGTACGGGGTGGCGAGCGTGGTCGCCAAGGCCGATGGCATGTCGGTGAAATACGCCTGGCCCTCGGCTGAGTCAGGATCGCTCGTGGCCCAGGGCGGCGTGATGGCGGCTTATCGGCGGGAGATCGAAGCCGCGCCCGATCCTGTCGCCAGGCGGCTCGAGATCGAGGACAGATTTCAGCGGATGGCGTCGGTGCTGCGCCAGCCAGGGCTCGCCCGGCCGCTGGAGATCATCGATCCGCGCGACACCCGCCCGGCCATCGTCGACTATCTGCGCAAGAGCCATGCGGTGAACGCGACGAGGCTAGGGCCCAAGCTGCGCGTTGGCATGCGGCCGTAAGGGAGGGGCGCCCGTGGAAGTGAAATCCGAGATGAAGGCCATCGTCAGCAAGATCGAGGTGTCCGCGGGGGCGCAAGTGGCCGCTGACGACGTCCTGATGATCCTAGAATCCATGAAGATGGAAATACCAGTGCCGGCCCCCATGGCCGGGCGGGTTCGGTCGATCGCCGTCACGGAAGGAGCGAGCGTCGAGGAAGACGAGGTGTTGGTGGTGCTCGACCTTAGCTAACGGTTCGCACGGCTAGGCCGCGGCTGACCGACCTCCTTCTGGCGCGTTCCGGCTGGCGGCCCGAGCAGGCGTTGGGCCTAGCCGCCTCAGGGTCGTCATTTGGTCTTGAGCTTGTCATCGCGGGCCTTGGCGAGCGCGGCGCCCACGCGGGTCATCTGGCGCGCCTCGCCCATCTCGGCCCGCTCCTTCTCGGGGATCGCCAGCTCGCGGATCATGTAGTTGGAATGGGCGGCGTGGGCGGCGAGCCGGTAGCCCATGGCATCCTGCGCGAGGTTGATCGACTGCTTCAGCATCCGCAGTTCGAGCAGGCTGTTGGCCGCCCAGCGCTCCGCCTGCGCCATCACCGCGTCCTCCAGCTTATCGCGGGGCACGACCTCCGAGACCAGCCCCAGCGCCTGCGCCTCCTGGGCGGGGACGAACCGGTTCTCGAACAGGATCCGCTTCGCGTTGCGCACGCCCAGGTCCCATGGCGCGGTGTGCAGCTGTAGATGCGAGGGCAGGAACTGGGCATCGTCGCTAGCGATGATGATGTCCATGCACGACGCGATCAGGAAGCCGCCGAAGATGCAGTAGCCCTGCACCTGGGCGATGGTGGGCTTGCGCACGTCGCGCCAGCGCAGCGAGTTCTCGACGAACAGGTGCCAGGAGCGGTTCACCCGCCCGAGGACCCCTTCGCCGAACGGCTGGGTCGCGCGGTCCTCCAGCTCCTCCGGCGTGCCGAGATCGTGGCCGGCGGAGAAGTGATCGCCGGCGGCGGCCAGCACGATCACCTTCACCTCGTTGTCCAGGTCGGCGCGGGCGAACGCCTGCGTCATCTCCTCGAGCAGGATGCGGGACTGGGCGTTCCGGTAGCGTGGGCGGTTGAGGCGAATGATCTCGATCTCGCCGCGGCGTTCGACTTCGATATGACGGTAGCTCATGCGGGCGCCTTCGCTGGCTCGGCGGCAAGAGCGCCGACCGGATGTTGGAGCACGGCCCCGGCTTCCACCAGGTCGTCGATCTCGGCGCGGGAGAGCCCGAGCAGGCCCCCCAGCACCTCGTGGGTGTGCTCGGCGAAGCAGGGGGCCGGTGAGCGGATCGCGCCGGGCGTCCGCGACAGCCGGTAGGCCAGCCCGGGATACTCCGCCGTGCCCGCGGCCGGATGGGTAAGTTCCCGGATGAACCCGCGGCTGCGCAGGAACGGGTCGCGCCACACGTCCGCGCCACTGTTCACCGGCGCGGCGGGGACTCCCGCCGCCTGCAGCAGGTCGGTCGCTTCGTGCTTGCCCCGGGCGCGGGTCCAGGCGCTCAGGGCCGCCTTCAGCGCCTCGGCGTGCTCCCGCCGACCGGCCAGCGCCCCGAACTTCGCGTCGGCCAGGTCGCTCACGCCGGTCGCGGCGACCAGCCGCCGCCAGGTTTCGTCGTCGGGACAGGCGATCACCATCCACTGGTCGTCGCCGGCGCATGGAAAGGCGTCGTGGGGCGCCGTGTCGGGGCGGCGGTTGCCGTCGGCGCGGAACACCTCGCCCGTGCGTCCGGTCTGCAGGATGTACTCGCCGATCCAATGCATGGCCGCCTCCACCTGAGCGACCTCGACATATTGGCCAAGACCCGTGCGATTGCGCTCGGCCAGCGCGGTCAGCACGGCGGCGGCGCCGTGCAGCCCGCCGATCGGATCGAGATAGGCGGGGCCTGTCAGCACCGGCTCGCCGTCGCCGTAGCCGATCAGGCTGGCCATGCCGGCCGCGGCCTCCATGGTCTTCCCCATCCCGACATGGCTGGACCAGGGCCCGTCGTTGCCGAAGGCGGGCATCTCCACCATCACCAGCCCCGGGTTGTCTCGGCTCAGCGCCTCGTAGCCCAGGCCGAGCTTGGTGAGGGCATGGGGCGAGAAGTTCGCCAATACGACGTCGCACTTGGCTGCGAGCCGCCGCGCGATGTCCTGCCCATCGGACGACTTCAGATCGAGGCTGATCGACTTCTTGTCGTGGTTCTGGGTGTTGAACAGCGCGTTGCGATCGTAGGGCCGCTCGCCGCCCAGGCGGTCCGGATAGCTCGCCGGGTCGTTCACCCCGGCCGCCGGACCGCGCCAGGAGTCGAGCCGCGCGCCGTTCTCGATCTTGATCACCTCGGCGCCCAGGAAGGCGAGGGCTCGCGCGGTCATCGGTCCCGCCCAAGCCTGGGTGAAGTCGAGGACCCGCAAGCCTTGCAGCGGCAGGCGGTCGGAGATGGCCGGATCGGGGAGCGTGCTGCGGCGCTCGAGGCCCTTGGTCTCGAACTGGGCGCGGCCGCCGAGCGCCGGGGCCTGCGCCCGTGCGCGGTGCGGCGAGCGCGTCCGGAACACCGGCCCCAGGCTATCCAGCTTGCCGTCGCCATCCGCCCGGAACATACCGCGGCCGGCATATTGGGGCGTCTCGAGCAGCTCCGGCAGGGTGGGGATTCGCGCCGAACTCACCTTGGCCCGCTGCAGCTGCTCGATCAGCTCCTCCACGCCGCGGCCCTGCGCCTGCTCGCGCAGCAGGGCGACCGCGTCGGACCAGTTGCGGCGCAGCGCCGCCACGCCGTCGAACCGTGGGTCCTCGGCGATGTGCGGGATGCCAAAGATACGGCAGATCGCCGGCCACCCGCGCAGGGCGAACAGCACCAGCCAGCCATCGCGGCACCTCAGCTGGGCCAGCATGCCCGGATACTGCCGCCGCGAAGCGTAGGTGCGCGAGTAGGCGTATTGGGTGACCAGATTCTGCGCCATGGCTGCGGTGGCTTCGGCCGTGATCGCCTCCACCGCCTGGGTTTCGCCGGTCCGGTCGCGCCAGATCAGCGCGGCCAGGCATGAGATGTAGGCGGTGGTCCCGCACGCGTACGCCGTCCGACGGCCGATGCCGTAGAGCGGCTCGCGGTCCTGCGCGCCGGTGGTGAACATGACGCCGCTCAGCGCCTGGTGGACGATCTCGCCGCCGCGCCAGCCCCGATAGGGACCCTGCTCGCCGAAGTCGCTGACACGGCAGACGATCTTGCCCCCAGCCCGAGCGGCGACTGGATCTCCAGCGTCGACGAGGACAATATCGGCCTCGCGC
The DNA here is from genome assembly GCA_035604515.1 of Caulobacteraceae bacterium. Taxonomy (GTDB): domain Bacteria; phylum Pseudomonadota; class Alphaproteobacteria; order Caulobacterales; family Caulobacteraceae; genus Acaudatibacter. Next base: position 5,180 of record DATNIH010000297.1, read on the forward strand.
AGCAGCTGATCCAGGTCGAGGTCGCTTGCCGTGTCGCCCTGGCGCCAGGTGAAGCCAGCCTTGCCCTGGTTCAGGTGACGAAAGAGCAGCGAGGCGTTGTCGTCGAACGGACCCTCACGTCGGGTTGCGGCCCCGTCCGGTCGCTCCACCAGGATCACTTCGGCGCCGTAGTCGGCAAACAGCCTGCCGCAGAACTGGCCCGCCGCAGTGGAGGTCGCGTCGATGACCTTGACCCCGGCGAGCGCCGGCTCGTCGCATGCCAACGGGGCGTCCTTCCTCATTGCATCGCGACCTACCGCACTTGACGGAAGCAGGTGCGGATCTCGTCGACGTAGGTCGCTGGCTGTTCCCAGGCGGCGAAGTGGCCGCCCTTCGGCAGCTCGTTCCAGTGGATGATGTTGCTCATCCGCTTTTCGGCCCATCGACGGGATGGGCGGAAGATCTCCTTCGGGTAGATGCTGACCCCGACCGGCAGCTCAAGCTTGGTCGAAGCGAAGCTGCCGAAGCTCTCCCAGTAGAGCCGCGCCGACGAGGCGCCGGTCGCCGGGAGCCAGTAGAGCATGATGTTGTCGAGCATCTCATCGGGCGTCAGGGCGTCCTCTGGGGCGCCCTGGTTGTCGGTCCAGGCCCACATCTTCTCGTAGACCCAAGCGGCCTGGCCGACCGGCGAGTCGGTCAGGCCGTAGCCGAGCGTCTGCGGCCGCGTCGCCTGCTGCTTGGAGTAGCCGCTGTCCTTGTCCTGGTAATAGGCCATCGCAGCCAGGGACGCCTGCTCGGCCGGCGTCGGCGACTCCTTCAAGTCCTCCGCGTCGGGGAACACCAGCGGCATGTTGACGTGGATCGCCGCGCAGGCCGGCGGCCGCATCACGCCGATCGCCGTCGTCACCCCCGCGCCCCAGTCACCGCCCTGGGCCACCCAGCGCCGGTAGCCGAGCCGCTCCATCAGGGTGATCCAGGCGGCGGCGATGCGCGGCACGCCCCACCCGGTTCCGACCGGCTTGTCGGAGAAGCCGTATCCCGGCAGCGACGGCGCGACCACGTGGAACGCGTCGCTGGCCGAGCCGCCGTGCGCCGTCGGGTTGGTCAGCGGCTCGATCACCTTCATGAACTCGAGCACCGAGCCCGGCCAGCCATGGGTGACGATCAACGGCAGCGCGCCCTCATGCGGCGAACGCACGTGCAGGAAGTGGATGCCGAGGCCATCGAGGGTGGTCTTGAACTGGCCGAGCCCGTTCAGCCGGGTCTCGCAGCGCCGCCAGTCATAGCCGTGACGCCAGTGCTCGCAGAGCGCGCGCACCTTGGCCAGCGGCGCGCCTTGCGTCCAGTCGTCCACTGTCTCGCGCTCGGGCCACCGGGCGCCGTCGAGCCGGCGGCGCAGGTCGCTTAGCGCATCCTCGCCGATGTTCAAGGTGAAGGGGGCGATCTCTTGGCTCATCTTCCGGCCCTTTGCGACGACGGCGGTCAGACGGCTCTACCACCGCCTAAGGGGCCCGCGCCACATCAGCCCGGACCCTCAACGCGCATGGGCCGCGCATCGGCCCGTTTGCATCCCCCGCCAGCGAGTCCGCCACGACCCAGGCGACGCCGGTCAAGGCGATGTTGAGGGCGTTCTCGCTCCAGATCTCGCGGCTGGATGGATCGGCCAGCAGCATCGGCCCGTGCACCAGCAGTGTGAAGGACGCATACATCGCGGTCAGCAGGACCGCGGCGAGGCGGGCTCTCACGCCGGTCAGTATCGCAAGGCCGGCCGCGATGTGGCCAAGCCCGGTCGCATAGCCCCAGAACACTTGCGACGGCGGCAGCCAGTTGGGGACCAGCGGGGTGGTGAGGTTCATGTAGGCGAAATGCGCACCGCCGAAGAGCACTGCGCAGATCCCGAACGCCACTTGGCCCAGGCGCGCGAGGCGTTTGGCCAGGACCGCATCGATCTTGGCGTTGGCGGCGTAGACGATCAGTCCGCCCGCGCCGATCGCCAGCTGCTCGGCCGCGCCGCTGTAGAGGCCAAACTCCTTGTAATGAGCCGGCAGCAGCCGGCCATCCATCAAGATGACGACGATAAGCGCGTAGTAGGCGGCGAGCGCCGCCGCGCCCCAGCGGGCGGTTCGGCGCCACTCGACCGCCGCGCCGGCGACGAGCATGAACCCAGCGGCGGCGTAGGCCAGGACCGTGCGCCCCGGTAGGCCATTGGGCGCCGGCTGGCCCAGGTCGAAATCCCCCCACGCCAGGCAGACCAACGCCAACGCCATCACGCCCAGGCCGTAGACCCGCCAGCCCAAGGCCTTCGTCGTCTTGGTTTCGGGCATGGCAGTTCCGCCGCGGGGACTAGACTAGCCGGTTCTTCGGCACGTCGCGGAAAGGGCGGTCGTCGTCGCTGCGCGGCTCCTTCGGCATTCGCAGCACGCGCTCGGCGATGATGTTGCGCTGGATCTCGTCGGTGCCGCCGGCGATGGAGACCGCCGGCACTGAAACCAGGATCTCCGCGATCACCCCGTCCAGCGGGCCGTCCTCGCCGGTCAGCATCGCATCGGCCCCAGTGATCGCCGTATGGACCCTGGCTGCGGCGCGGGCGACGTGGCTCGCCGCCAGCTTGCCCAGCGAGCCTTCCGGACCCGGCGGCCGGCCCTGGGCCTGCGCGGCGCGGGCGCGGCGGGCGGTCCATTCGGCGGTCTTCGAGAGGGTCAGCAGCTTGGCGATCTCCTGGCGCACCACAGGATCGGCGATGGCGCCGGTGGCCTTGGCCCGCTCCAGCACCAGGTCGACGCGCCCGGCGCGCTGCGGGTACCACTTGTAGGGCTCGTTGACGGTGGCGATCTCGGCCCGTTCCTCGTCGTAGATTCGGCCCTTTCGCTCGGAAGCGGCGCCCCACAGGCGCATGCCGTCGGCGCCGCGCCGCTCGTGCATCAGCGTCGTTGTCGCCACCGCCCAGCCGCCGCCGACCTCGCCGACCAGATGTTCGGCCGGCGCCTCGGCGTCGGTGAAGAACACCTGGTTGAACGAGGCGTGCCCGTTCATCTGCCGCAGCTGATGCACCTCGACGCCCGCCTGGCGCATGTCGAGCACGAAGTAGGAGAGCCCCTGGTGCTTGGGAACGTTGGAGTCGGTGCGCGCCAGGAGCAGGCCCCAGTCGGCGTGGTGGGCGCTGGTGGTCCAGACCTTCTGGCCATTGAACACCCAGCGGCCGTCCTTCAGCTCGGCGCGGGTAAGGGCGCCGGCGAGATCGGAGCCGCTGCCGGGCTCGCTGAACAGCTGGCACCAATTGTCCTCGCCGGTGAGGATGCGGCGCAGGAACTTGGCCTTGTGGAAGTCGCCGCCGTGCTCGAGCAGTGTCGCCGCCGCGAGGCCCCGCACGCCGCTGCGGGCGACGCCGACCGCGCCGACGCGGCGCATCTCCTCGGCGACGACGGCGTCGAACGCCGGCGGCAGGCCCTTGCCGTGCCATTCCTTCGGCCAGCTCGGCATGCCCCAGCCGGAGTCGATCAGCCGGCCGCGCCACTCGGCAAGGCCCAATTCAGCGTTCCAGTTCGCTTCCAGCCAGGCGCGCGCCTCGGCGCGGACGGCGGCTTCGTTGGGTTCGGTCATTGCCTGATCCATCCGCTTATACGCCCCACGCCTGCAGCATCCGCTCGCGGTGCCAGGCCGGATCGCCCAGGAACACCTCCGAGCTTTTGGCGCGCTTGAACCAGAGGTGGGTGTCGTTGTCCCAGGTGAAGCCGATGCCGCCGTGGATCTGGATGGTGTTGATGGCGGTCTGCAGATAGGCTTCGGACGCGCAGGCTTTGGCCAGGGACGCGATCGCCGGCAGTTCGGGGTCGTCCTCGGCAGCGGCGGAGGCCGCGGCGTAGGCGGCCGACTTGGCCAGCTCGACATCGACCAGCATGTCGGCCTGCTTGTGCTTCATCGACTGGAACGAGGCGATTGGCCGGCCGAACTGCATGCGCAGGTTGGCGTAGTCGAGCGCCGAGACGCGCAGCCGCTCCGCGCCGCCCACCATCTCGCTGGCGAGGCAGGCCGCGGCCTGGGTCAGGGTCTTCGTCAGAGGCCCGGCCGCGCCGCCAAGCTCGCCCAGCAGCTCAGCCTCTACCCCGTTGAATTCCAGCCGCGCCAGCTTGCGGGTGGGGTCGAGCGCCTTCAGCGCCCGGCGCGTCAGCCCGGCCGCTCCGCCAGGTGTCGTGAACAGCGATAGTCCGTCTTCGCCACTCGATCCCGGCGCGCGCGCCGCGACGACGATGAGGTCAGCCGTGTGGCCGTCGAGCACGAAGCTCTTGATACCATCGAGCCGGAACTTGCCGGCATCGCCGGGGGTGGCGTTCATCTCGATGCCGGAGGCGTCCCACCGCCCGTTCGGCTCGGTGAAGGCCAGCGTCGCCACAACCTCGCCCAGCGCGATCGGCGGCAGCAACACTTCCTGTTGCGCCCTGGTCCCGGTGTTCATGATCGCGGTGGCGGCCAGCACGGTGGTCGAGAAATAGGGCGCGCAGAGCAGCGCCCGACCCATCTCTTCCAGTACGATGCCCAGCTCGACGAAGCCGAAGCCCTGCCCGCCGTATTCCTCGGGGATATGGACGCCGGTCAGGCCGAGCTGCTGGTTCAGCTCGATCCAGGCGTCCCGCTCCCAGCCGGCGTCGGTCTCCATCAGCCGCCGCACGACCGCGGGCGGCGACTTCTCCTGCAGGAAGCGCCGCAGCACCGACCGGAACTCTTCCTGCTCGCTGGTGAAGCTGAACTGCAGTTGGGTCCCTCCTAAGCTGACGAGGCGGCCTGCCCGCCGACGTCGCGCTCGACACTATTGAGCGCGCGGCGCCGAAAAGCGACACCAACGTGCCGCCGACGGATTTCCTCGGGGCGGCCGATTAGGGCTGACCGTTGCCTGCGCGTGTGACCAGGTCCAGACTTCCGGCGACTGAAGGCAGGATTGGAATGCCCGTGAACAGCCTCGCTCGGAAAGCCGCCGTTGACTACGGGACCGAAGAAGCCGCGATGCGGGTCTACTGCGCCGAGGGCGAGGCTCGGGCTCTGGCGCTCGGCAACCGCGGCCCGATCCGGTTCACCACCTCAGGCGGTCTCCACCCCGACATTCGCGAGGCCTATTCGCGCTGTGGCTTCTACGTGTTCACCGGCGTGCTTGGCGCCGACGAACTCGTCGACATCGAAGCCGACTTTCACGAGATCCAGTCGCGTCTTCCGGTCCATCGCGGCGACCAGTACGACCCGCAGGGACGGCCGGCGCTGGGCGCCGGTCACGCTGGGTTGAATCTGGTCTGGGCGAGGCCGCTCAGCGACCCGGTTGGCGGCACCAAGGCGGCCCATGGCCGCTACCCGGTCAAGATGTTCGAGCCAGCCGCGTCGGCGGACGCGCCAGATGAAGTGGTCTACCTGATCCTAGGCTCGCTGCAGTTTTCGGACGCCTGCCTGCGGGTCTACGGGCATCCCCAGTTGCTGGCCATCGCCGCCGCGATCAACGGCCCGGACTTCGTGCCGTTCAACGAGGCGCTGTGGATGAAGGGCCCGGGTCTCGGGGCGTCCGTCGCCTGGCATCAGGATGGCTGGACGCATTGGGAAAGTCCGGAGCTGGACGAGGGCTCTCACGGTTTCAACTTCATGGCCCAGCTCTACGGTTGCTCGCCCGCCAACGGGCTGTGGGTGGTCCCAGGCTCGCACCGGACCGGCAAGGCCGACATCGCGGCGCTGGTGGCGGCTGCCGGGACCGAACGACTGCCCGAAGCGGTCCCGCTCGTCTGCGGACCTGGCGACGTCGCCATCACCAACCGTCAGGCCGTCCATGGATCGTTCGCCAACACCAGTTCGGACTGGCGCGTCACCGTCAACTTCGGCTTCCACCGGCGACGCTCGGTGCTGGGCGTCGCCGGCGGCGGCGTACACAATGCTCCGGCCACGTACGATGCCGAGCGCATCGCCCAGCGCGCCCACGCCATAGGCTGGGGCATCAGCGCCCGGCGCCAGCGTTTTCCGGATGAGGCGCCTTACGTCTATGCTCCGCATGCGGAGGCTGGCGACGCCTGGCCCTGGGACGATCGCGCCCGCGCCGAACTCAAGGATTACAACCTGCTCGATCTGGGCATCTGAGCCTCGCGACTCCCTCAGCGCGCCGGTGGCGAGGCCAGGTAGGGCGAGTCAGATTTTTCTCCGCTCGCTAACGCGCAGCGATTCTGCGGAGGATCGGCCAGTAGTGTTCCAGGCCGGACGTTTGCAGGCCCGCGACCTTGCCGGCGTCGTCCCAGCGACGCAGCCGGATCGCGGCGGCGGCAAACCGGCGCCGCTCGAAGCGACGCCGCTGCGCCGGGGCGAACCGGCCGCCCTGGAGCGCCAGGCTCAGGACCGAGGCCGGGCTCAATGCGGCTTCATAGTCCGGCTCGGCGGCGCAGAGGTAGCGCTTCGCAGCGACATGCAGGACCACCGGCCCCACCACATCGGGGCCAAACCAGCGCCGCAGCGCCCGGGCGCCTTGGATCTCGTGCCGCGCGTCGCGCCCGTCACGCTCGGCCACGTCGCCGCGGCCCTCGAACAGGTGGCCGTAATCGTGCAGCAGGGCCGCGGCGATCAGCGGGTCCGAGGCGCCCTCCGCCTCTGCCAACATCGCACACTGCAGCGCGTGGTCGAGCTGGGAGACGTTCTCGCCGTAGGCGTCGGCGCCGCGCTCGGCGAACGCGCGGGCGATCTCATCGATGAAGTCACCCCCCATCTGACGCCTCACAGTGCGACATGGCCTCGAGCCTGGCGAGGGTGGCCGCAAGGCCGTCGATATCGGCGTAACAGCCCCGAAGCCAGCGCGGACTGCCGCTCGCGAGGCCGCGCCGGCCGTGCAACAGGCGGCGATTGTCGAAGATGACCACTTCGCCAGGCGAGAGGCGTCGTCCGTACGCAGCTTCCGGCGAATGGATCCGGCGATAGAACGCCAGGTAGGCGTCGTACCAGGCGTCAGTCGCCGCGGCGTCGCCCGGCGCCAGATCCAACGAGCGATGGTTCAGGCGCACCGCTTCGACCGCGCCGTTCGCATCAAGAGTGAGCACCGGCGCCGCGTGCGACCAGCGCTCGCCGCTGGCCGCCCTGAAGGTGAAACGCACCGGCGTGCGGGCCAGCAAATCAAACGCGTCAGGCGCCTCGCGCCGCAAGGCTTCTGCATGAGCGAAACCGTCGACGAACAGCGTCTCGCCGCCGCCGGCGTCGTCGATGGTGATCGCATGCAGCAGCTGCAACGTCGGGACCGGGTCGCGATAGGGATTGTCCGTATGCAGATCGAGCGCGCGGTCGGTGTAGGCGAGATTGCCCGGTTGGGGCTCAATCCGGACATCGAACAGCCGGCCGTAGTTGGTCTCGCGGATGAAGCCGAACCGCGCCACGGTCCGCTCGACCACGCCGGGATCGCGCCCTGCGCCGACCAGGAACGCGAGACCGAACCGGGCCACGCGCGACAGCACCTCCCGCGCGGCGCGGTCGTCGCCGAGATAGTCCTCGAACGGAACCGGCGCAGCCTTGGCGATCGGCTCCGGCGCCAGCCAGTGCGAGAGCGGATGGACGGGCGCGGCGTCGGCGCGCAGGCGCTCAGTGTTGATGCTGCGCTCGACCCCAGAAGGCGCGAAGCGCAGCTTGAGCGTATCGGTTTCGATCTCGGCGGCTTCGAGCGTCGCGCCTTGAGCGGCCAGCGCGCCGTGTTCGCGCTGGCCGCTAACGCCGGCGCGCGCACCGTCGGCATGATCGAACAGCCAGCGCGCGGCGATCTCGCGGCTCGCACCATCCGGCCAGGTCACCCTGACCCGCGTTCCGTGGTCGGTGAGGACCGCTTGCGGGGTCATGCGCGAACCCGCCGCTCGCCGCTGAGCGCCGGGATCAGGTCGGCCACAGTTTCGATCACGAGGTCCGCGCCCGCTGCGGTCAGGCGGCCGGCCGCGATCGCCAGGCGCGTGCTGCGGCTGGCCGGATCCAGCGCCGCCAGAGCCGCCCGCGACAGCCCAGTCGCGTTACCGGAGGCCGAGACCCCGATCGTGAAACACCCGGCGGCGCGGCCCTCGGCGATCCCCGCCTCCGCGTCATCGACCTTGACCACCCGCGACAGCGGCCAGACGCCGAGCTCCGCGCAGGCCTTGTAGATCATCAGCGGCGATGGCCGACCTTCCGGGGTCTCATTGGCGCAGACCAGGTGATCGGGGGCATAGCCCTGTTCGGCGGCCCGGGTCAGCACCGGCGCCATCATCTCGCGGGTATAGCCCGTTGACGAAGCGACCTTGAGCCCCGCCGCCCGTAGCGCCGCGACCGTCTCGGTGGCGCCGGGGATGAGCTCGGCGGCCTCGGCGGCCTTCTGCCGCATCAGCGGGCCGAGGTCGTCCATCAACGCCGTCACATCGGCCTCGCCGGAGGCGGCGCCGTTCGCGGCGACCCAGGCGGCGGCGACATCCGGCATCGCCAGCAGCGCGCGCACATGATCGGCTTTAGCCTTGCCCATGTCAGCGCGGACCGTCCCCTCGCCCAGCGTCACGCCGCGGCGTGCGAACGCCTCGATCAGCGCCGCCACCGGTGCGCGGCAGCCGAAATCGACCATTGTGCCGGCCCAGTCGAAGACCACCAGGTCGAAGTCGCCAAGTCCTTTGCCGGTCACGACCGCGCTCCCCCAAAAAGATCCGTCACCACCTCTTCGCCGAGCGCAAAGCCGGTGGACGCCCCTGCCCCTGTGGTCACCATCGCCAGCCGAACACCTGACGCCGGCGTGTCGACGACGACGGGCCGGTCGGGCGCCGAGGCGTAGGTGCCGGTCCATCGCTCGACAACCCGCGGCGCACCGGGTCCCAGCACGGCGCGGAATTCGTCCAGGATAAGCCCGTCGACCGCCTCATCGGCGAACGGATCAGGCGTCGGCGCGTAGTGGTGGCTGTCGCCGACCACCAGCGTGCCGTCAGCGCTCTGCACCACGATCAGATGCACGCCGTGCCTCAGGTGGTCCGGCTGCTCGGCCTGCAAGCGAGTGCGCAAGGCGCCGGCCTCCGGCAGGGCCGCATAGCCGGCGTAGCGCGCGAGCCCCAGGTCCGACATCACGCCGGCGGAGAGGCGATAACCGGGGTCGGCAAGCCGCAGCATCTGCAGCTTGCACCGCGTCACGCCATAGGTGGCGACTCGGTCCGGGAACAGGCTGAAGAGGTCATCGCCGGGGCAAACCGCGACCGCCTCGGCTTCGACCACGCCGCGAGTGGTGACAACCTTCGAGGTCTCGACACTCAGGACCGCGGTCCCACGCCGGAAGGTCACGCCGTGGCGCGCCTCGAGCCAGGCGGCTAGACGCGGGATCGCCTCGCGCGATTCCACCCGCAGCTCGTGTGGGCTCCAGAGCGCGGCCAGCAGCTCGGGCGTGCTCGCCGCCGAGTGGTCGCGCAACACCTCGTCGGCGTCCAACAAGCGGCACCCGGCGCCCATCTCGGTGCGCAGGAAGGCTTCCAGCACCGCGACCGACTCCGGCCGGCGGGCGGTTAGCAACAGCCCTCGGTGCAGGATCGGAATCTGGGCTTCGGCAGCGACCTCGGCCCAGACATCTCGCGTGCGCAGGGCGCGTCGCCACATTTCGCCGCGTTCCTGGCCGGTCACGGTGACGAAGCCGAAATTGCGCACCGAGGCGCCGTTGGCCTGGGCGTCGCGGTCCATCACCACCACGCGTTTGCCGCGCCGGGCCGCGGCCAGGGCGCAGCCCAGCCCGACGATGCCCGCGCCGACGACGGCGAGATCGAACGGAGGGTCGGCGGCCATGGCGCTCCAGGGGACGAACGCGGCGATTTAGCACCGACACATGACAGTTCGACAGGGTGCTGATGCACCGTCACCCAAGTGCCACACAGCGCAGCTAGACCTTGGCTGGGCGCCAGCTTGGGCCCGATGTGGGGAATGCGGTGGAGGGCTGGCTTCGGCGCGGGTTGGCGAAGGCCGATCCGATCGTCTTCACCATCGTGGCGGGGCTGGCGGGTTTTTGCGCCTACTTCTCCATGTACGCGTTCCGCAAACCGTTCACGGCGGCGACGTTCGATGTGGTGGCGGGCTGGCACTTCGCCCTCGACTACAAGATCGCCCTCGTCATCGCGCAGGCGGCCGGTTACGCCATCTCAAAGCTGATCGGCGTGAAGGTGATCTCCGAGATCAGCCCCGCCCGTCGCGGCGCGATGATCCTGGCGCTGATCGGAGCGTCCTGGCTGGCCCTGATCGCCTTCGCCCTGGTCCCGGCGCCGTGGAACGTCGCCGCACTGTTCTTCAACGGCCTGCCGCTGGGCATGATCTGGGGCCTGGTGTTCGGCTACATGGAAGGCCGCCGTGTCTCCGAGGCGCTGGGCGCGATCCTCTGCGCCAGCTTCATCCTCTCCTCCGGCGTGGTGAAGTCGGTCGGCGCCTGGTTCATGAGCGGCGTCCACGTCTCACCGTTCTGGATGCCGGCGGCGACGGGCGCGGTGTTCTTCCCGCTGCTTTTCGTCTCGGTCTGGGTGCTAGGCCTGCTGCCGCCGCCGGACGTCGAGGACGAGGCGCAGCGGGTGAAGCGCGCGCCGATGAGCGGGGCCGAGCGCGGCGCGTTCCTGAGGGCCTACGCGCCTGGCGTCGTCCTGCTGGTGCTGTCCTACATCCTGCTCACGGCGTTCCGCGATTTTCGCGACAACTTCGCGGCCGAGATCTGGACCGCGCTCGGCTTTGGCAAGGAAGCCGGCATCTTCACCGCCAGCGAATTTCCCGTCGCGGTCATTTCGCTGGTGGCGCTGGGCGCTGTGATGGCGGTGCGCGACAACCTGCGGGCGCTGATGGTGATCCATGCGATCGTCTTCGCCGGGTTCGTGCTGCTTGGCGTCTCGACGCTGGCGTTCACGGCGCACCTGCTCGCCCCGCTGCCCTGGATGATCCTCGCCGGCGCGGGGCTCTACATGGCCTACACCCCGTTCAACGCCATGCTGTTCGACCGCCTGATCGCCTTCAGCGGCCGCGTGGCGACTGCGGGTTTCCTGATCTACGTGGCCGACGCCTCCGGCTATCTCGGCAGCGTCGCGCTGCTGCTCTGGCGCAACTTCGGCGGCTTCAAGCTGGACTGGCTGCAGTTCTTCACCCTCAGCGCCTATGCGACCAGCGTGGCTGGCGCCGTGTTGACTGCGCTGGCGGCGATCTACTTCCGCGGCCGCGCCCAGCCGAGCGACGACGCCCGCCTAGCCGCGGTAGCGCTCCAGCGCGTCCCCTAGCGCGGCCTCCAGCGGACCGAGCCAGGGTTCGTACTTCTTCCACTGGTCGAGGCCGTCGCGGAAGATCGGCTGGCGCACCTGCTCCGAGCTGGGCGTGCGCACGCTGCGCTCGGTCTTGTGGAACTCGACGCAGGCAGGCTCGAACGCCAGGCCGCAGTGGTCCAGCAGCCGCCGCACGGCGCCGTCCAGGTCGTCGACCACGTCTTCGTGCTGCACGCGCAGCACGCGGCCAGGCAGCACTTCGTCCCAATGCGCCATCAGCTCGAGGTAGGTGCGGTAGTAGCGGGCGATGTCCTCGGCGCTGTAGGTGAACTCCTGGCCCTGGGCGAACAGCTGCTTCAGGTTGCTGAAGCAACACGCCATCGGCTCGCGCCGGGCATCGATGATCCGGGCATTCGGCAGCATCAGGTGGATCAGGCCGATGTGCCGGAAGTTGTTGGGCATCTTATCGATGAAGAACGGCCTGCCGGTGCGATAGACCTGGGTGTCCGCCAGGTAGCGTTCGCCCAGCCGCCGGAAGTCATCCGCCGTCAGGTCCGCGAGCGCCACCGGGTAGCGCGGATTGTCCAGGTCAGGATCGCGCCCCTGCAGCTCGAGCACGATGCGCTGGATGTCCGAGAGCTCCTGCGTGCCCTCCACCTGAGAATGCGAAGCGAGGATCTGCTCCAGCAGCGTCGAGCCTGACCGTGGCAGGCCGAGGATGAAGATCGGGTCGGCGCGCGGATCACCCCAGCCGCCCCGGCGGGCGAAGAAATCCGTCGTACAAACTTCGATTTGCTTGGCGGTGTTGGTCTCGAGAATCTCGGGGCGGTAGCGGCTTTCCGAGCGCTTCAGGGCGTTACCGCGTTCGTAGTAGGTCCACGACTCGGCGATCTCGCCGCGGTCCTCCAGCGCCTTGCCGAGCGCGAAGCTGAGGTGGCAGCGATCCTCCAGTCCGGTCGCCGGCGACGCTTCCTCGGCCCGCATTCGCGCCATCTCGTCCTCGGCGAACCGGTAAAGCTTCAGATTCGCTAGGCTCCAGTACGCGTCGCCGAAATTGGGCCGGGCCGCAGCCGCTGCGCGGTAGTGGTCGATCGCTTCCGGCACGCGGCCGACCGTCTTCAGCGCGTGGGCGATCCACAGGTTCAGGTCCGGGGCGCCGGGCATGTCGGCCAGCAACTCGCGGTAGATCGCGATCGCCTGGTCATGCTCGCCGAGACCGACAGCCGTGGTGGCGGCCAGCGCGCGGTAGTCCGCGTTGGCGGGCGCCACCGCCAGCAGTTGTTCGAGCTGTTCGCGAGCCTGCGGATATTTCTGCCGGTTCACCAGGGTCTGGGCGTAGTCGTGGCGGGCCGCTTGATAGTCTGGCTCGAGGGCCAGCACCGCCTCCAGCAACAGCTCCGCGTCGTCGAGCACGTCGCGAGCCATGCCGATCCTGGCCAACAGCCGCATCGCCTCCGGGTGGTCGCCGTGCCGCAGCAGAAACGCGCGGACGATCTGCTCGGCGGGAACCAAGTCGCCATCGGAGAACAGCGACGTAGCGGTCACCACCTCAGGCGGCAGCTGCGCCAGCGTGGCGACGTGGGCGGCGGCGGTGGCGGCGTTCTCGTCGTCGCCCGTCAGGCGATAGAGCCCCTGCAGCATGCGCCAGCTCATCGGCAGGGCCGGGTTGATGTTCACCGCGCGCAGCAGCGCATCGATCGCCGGCGGCGCGTCCTTGAGCGCGACGAAACACAGGCCGCGCTCTTCGTGCAGGCGGCTGAAGCGCGGTTGGGAGTCCTCGAGGCGCGCCAGCGACGCCAGGGCCTCGGGGATGCGCAGCAGATAGCGCAGGCTGATCGCCTCGATCAGCAGCAGATCGCGGTTCTGCGGCAGGCCCACGAGCAACGACTGCGCGTCACGCAGCGCCTCGGTGTGACGGCCGTCCTTCTGCAGCGTCCGGAGCCGGGCGACTTCCGCTTCGATCGGCGACGAGGTTACGACAGTCGCTTCCATGGGGCCCGGGACATGACCGGCGGGGGGCGCCGCCC
>DATNIH010000298.1:0-21450 GCA_035604515.1 Caulobacteraceae bacterium
CGTGGAGACCGAAGTGCAGGTGCAGGCGGCGACCGAGGAGCTGATGGCGGGGCGCACCACCATCGTCATCGCCCACCGGCTGTCGACCATCCGCGGGGCGGACCGGATCCTGGTGTTCGAGGGCGGGCGCATCGTCGAGGAAGGCCGCCACGGCGAGCTGGTGGCCAAGGGCGGCGCCTACGCGCGGCTGCACGCGGTGACCCAGGGGGCTTAGGGGGGCGTCTTGCCGCCGCTCAGCCGCCGGCCGCGGCGTCCATGATCTTCGCCAGCGTCACATCCAGCTTGGTCACGCCGCCCGCGTCATGGGTGGCGAGCAGCACCTCGACGCGGGAGTAGACGTTGAACCACTCCGGATGGTGGTCGAGCTTTTCGGCGGCCAGGGCGACGCGGGTCATCCAGCCGAACGCGGCGTTGAAGTCGGCGAATTTGTAGGTCTTGGTGATCGCGTCGCGCCCCTCGGCGGCGGACCAGCCGGTCAGTTGCGCGAGCGCGGCCGCCGCGCCGATCTTGGCCGGGCGGCTCATGCGGCCACCGCCTCTGGGAAGGTGAGGCCCGTGGCGGCGGCGAGATCGTCCAGCGCCTGGGCCTCGGTCACCACCTTGATCGCCTTCATGCCGAGTTCCGCCGCCGGCTTGCAGTTGACGCCCAGGTCGTCGAGGTAAACGCACGCCGCCGGTTCGGACCCGATCAGCTCGCAGGCCATCCGGTAGATGCGCGGGTCGGGCTTGCGGACCCCCGACTTCGAACTTTCGATCACGCAGTCGAACATGGCCATGATCGCCGCGGTGCGCGAGGCGCCGGCCTCGGAGCTGGCCATGCTCGGTCCATGACCCTGGGCCATGTTGTTGGTGATGCAGCCGACCTTGAAGTGCTGCTTGCACAGCTTCAGCGCCTCGACCATGCGCGGCCGCACGTCGCCGGACAGCAGCGGCAGCACCTCGGCCCCGCGCACCGGGTGGCCGAGTGCGGTCGATTCCTCAAGGAACTTCATGTCGAAGCCGTCGCGGTCGATCTCGGCGCGCTCAAACAGCGCCCAGGCGTTCCCGTGCGGATTGGTGGCGTTGACGGTGCGGATCAGGTCCTTGGGAATGCCCTTGGACGCCTCGTAGCGATTGAACGCCTCGAACGGCGAGGTGGTGAAGACGCCGCCGAAATCCCACAGCACTGCCTCGATCGCCACGCGCAAGATCTCCGATGCGGAAAGCCGCGCGACGCTAGAGACGCCGGCCGGCGTCCGCAAGTGCGCGGGACGGCTGCCGACGACACAACCGCCATGCGCCCCGCGCCCGCCGGGTAAAACGCCTTTCTTCGTGTCAGGGGCGAATGGGTGGGCGGCGGGGCGCGGAAGGTGGTTAACTTCGGATGAACCTTGCGGTCCGCTTCACGAGCAGAGATTTGGTCATGCGTCTGAGCTTCGCCGTCCCGGCCCTCGCCGGCCTGCTTTTCGGATGGGCCGCGCTCGCCCAGGCCGCCGACGCGCCACCGGCCGCGCCGATCTTCTACTGCCCGACGCCGGGCAAACCCGGGCCAGCGCCGGCGGCGACCCCGGCCAGGGCCGCGGCGCACGGCGCCCACGTCATCCATGCCAGCGGCCATCGCCGCGAGGGCTGTCCGACCCTGCGCGTCGCCGCCGAGCACCATCGGTGGCGCGGCCGTGAACACGGCCCGAGAGTTGTGGCGAGCGACGACGTTTCCGCCAGCCAGGCGTTCATCTACCGCTACGAGCGCGCGCTGCATGGCCTTGATGCTCGGGCCGCCGATGAGGCCTGGGCCGACGGCCGCCATCCCTGCCCGCCGCACGCCGACCACTGCCCCGGCGCGTGGCGTCACGAGGGCCCGCCGATGGAGCAGGGCCCGGTCCTGGCGCAGCGCGAGATCGCGCCGCCGTGCCCGCACCACTGCCCGGGGCCGGAAGGCTGGCGCCGCGGCGACGACCACGTCTTCGCCGAGCGCGCGCCGGTCCCGCCAGTCGAGGCGCGGCCGCTGCCGCCACTGCCCGAGCCCGCCGCACCGCGCATCGTGGAGCGCCATCTCGCGCCCCCCGCCGCCGCGCCGGCGGAGCGCCCTTCGGTCCACGCCTATGCCTGGCAGGACGGTCAGACCGGCCGCGTTTACGTCGAGCGCGACGAGCAGACCGAGCGCGCCGGCGGCTGGCGCTACAGCGAGCAGGACGGCCACGGCCACTACCAGCACTGGGGCGACCACTTCGCCGGCGATCCCGACTGGGACGCCCATGGCGAAGTTCGTCATGACGACGGGCGCTATGACGACGGGCGCTATGACGACGGCCAGGGCGAGCGGCATTGGGCGGAAGGGCCGCGCTATCGCTGCCCGCCGCCGGTTCCGGCCAGCTCGTGCAGCGCCGGACCGGATGCGCCCGTGCGTCATTCCGACGTCGCCGTGGCCGGCCGCGACGCCGCCGGCTACCTGACCTGGCCCGGCAAGACCGAGTAGCGCCTCAGGCGCCGCCGCACATGTGCTCGGAGTCGGGGGCGGACCAGGCGCCGAGCGTGCGCAGGTTGGCCACCGCGTAGGTCTTGCCGCGGTCGTCGCCGGGCGGGCAGTCGCTGGGGAGCGCGACTAGGCAGACCAACGCCGGATCGCCCAGCCGCGAGGCATCCGCCGCGGGGATCTGGTCGTAGGAGACCTGCGCCGCGCCGTTCGCCTCTCGAAGGTCGCTGCCGCTGCCGGGCGTGCCGTCGAGCCGGGTGGCCACCTGCGTCACGGTCGACACCGAGCAAGCGCCGACGCGTGAGGGCAGCGCCGGCGAGAGCCGCAGGCCCGAGCGCAGCCAGCCGAGCTCGTCGGTCATCAGCAGGCGCAGGCAGGTGCGGTCCTTGCCGCAGCCGACATTGCGCGCCTTCAGCCAGCCGCGCTGGATCTGCCGGATCGACGGCTCCTGCGCCAGCCGCTGGGCGTAGGCGACGCCGATCGCGCTATCGAGCGAAGAGAGCTGCGGATCGCCGCAGATGGCGAACTCGCTCGGCGCCGCGGCCTGGTTGCAGTTGAACGACGCCGCGCGCGCGGCGCTGTGGGGTGTCGAACTGGCAACGGAGATCAGCGCGCCGGCCGCAAGCAATGCCGGGACCGCCGCCAAGGATCGGGTGCGCATATCGTGAGGCTCCAACTCCCCTCCCCCATAGCGGGGAGGGTCGGGGGTGGGGGTGCGAGCGTCAGCGTCAGCCAGTTGGGGCGCTAAGACAATCCCCAAGCCAGGTGAGGGGAATCCGGGTGGCGCATTCCCACCCATCACGGCATTGTCCGCCGCCATGGCGCTGATCCTCAACATCCTGTGGTTCATCTTCGGCGGCTTCATCTCCGGGCTGGCCTGGCTGCTGGCGGGCGTGCTGCTGGCGATCACCATCGTCGGTCTGCCGTGGAGCGCGGCGGCGTTTCGGATCGCGGGGTTCTCGTTCGCCCCGTTCGGCCGCCACGTCGTGCCGCGCCAGGCGCTGAACGGTCGCGGCGATGTTGGGACCGGGCCGATCGGCTTTCTCGGCAACGTGATCTGGGTGCTGCTGGCCGGCTGGTGGCTGGCGTTGCACCACGTGGTGCTGGGCATCGGCCTGATGGTGACCATCATCGGCATTCCGTTCGGCCTGCAGCACCTGAAGCTGGCGCTGATCTCGTTCGCGCCGATCGGCCAGGAAGTTGTCGAAGGCTAGGGGCGGAGGGTTGAGATGGCGAACTGGCGTTACACCCACGGCCTGCACGAGCTTGGCAACGGCGGCTGGGCCTGGCTGCAGCCGGACGGCGGCTGGGGCTGGAGCAACGCCGGCCTGATCGAGAGCGACGGCGAGGCGCTGCTGGTCGACACCCTGATGGGGGTCGGCCTGACCAAGGACATGCTGGCGGCGATGCGCGCCTCGGTGCCGGCCGCGGCGAACATCGGCCAGCTCGTCAATACCCACTCCAACGTCGACCACACGCTGGGCAACCAGGTGATGGCGGGCGCCGAGATCATCGCCGCCGAGGCCACCGCCAAGGCCATCGCGGCGTTCGATCCGGCCTCGCTCGCCGATGTCGCGGCCTGGGAGCAGCGCGGCGAGGCCGGCGACTTCTTCCTGGAGACCATGGGACGGCGGTTCGACTTCACCGGCGTCGTCACCACTGCCCCAACCCGCACCTTCGAGCATGATCTGACCCTGCAGGTGGGGTCCAAGACCGTGCAGCTGACCAATCTCGGCCCCGCCCACACCGAGGCCGACACCATTGTGCACGTGCCGGCGGACAAGGTGGTGTTCACCGGCGACCTGCTGTTCAACGAGGGTCATCCGATCGTCTGGGACGGCCCGATCAGCAACTGGATCGCCGCCTGCGACCACATCGCGGCGCTGGACGTCGAGACCGTGGTGCCCGGCCACGGTGCGATCGCCGACAAGCAGGCGGTCCGCAACCTGAAGGGCTACTTCGAGTTCGTGCTGCGCGAGGCCAAGACCCGACTCGAAGCCGGCATGGGCTGGGAAGAAGCCGGCAATGACATCGCGCTCGACGGCTTCCGCGGCTGGGGCGAGGCCGAGCGGATCGTCGCCAATGTGCGCGCCGCCTACCGCGACCTCGGCGGCGACGTGCACGGCGGCGGCGCCGGCGGGGTGTTCGGCGCCATGCAGCGCTACCGGCTGGCGCACGCCCACTGAGCGAGGCGCTCGCCATCGCGCCAGCGAGTCTCGATGCGCTGGAACTGGCGATCGCCCGCCGCGACGGCGCCGCGGCCATGGCTGAGACCCTGCGTATCCTGCGCGCGGTCGACGATCGCTATGGCCGGCTCGACCTGATCGAGGCCTCCGGCCTGATGGTGGGCCGCGAGCGCCAGCAGATGGCCACGCGCTTCTGCGCCGCGTTCTGCCAGCTGCTCTGCGACCCGGCCACGCCGTTCGATGCGCAGGCCTATGAGCAGCTCGCGCACCAGCACCGCTGGCTGGAGCTGATGTTCGAGGTCAGCGGTTTCGCCTCCAGCGACCATCTGGTGAACCTGCTTTCGATCGAAACCGGCGGCGCCAAGCGCGTGCCGCCGCAGAACCTCGCCCGGTTCCTGCTGATCTTCTCCGCGGCGGCGGGCATGAGCCTGAACCTGGACGAGGCCTACCAGGCCAATGCCGCCGTCACCGTCGGCGCCTGTCTGGGCTACCTCTCCTCGCGGTTCGTGTTCACCGAGGCCGGCCACGCGTTCCGCGAGCGGTTGCTGGACTGGCTGCCGGCGCATCTGGCGCAGGTGAAGCTGGGCGAGCTGGCGCTGCAGGCGATCGCCTCGTCCTACATGCACTGCAGCTACGCCTCATCGAGGGCCAAGCACGACGTCAAGGCGGTGATGGTCGCTCAGATGCGGTCCGCCCTGCTGGAGGTTGGCTGTCCGGAGTGGGATGGCGCGCCGCCGCCGGTCGCGGACCGGCCGACCATCGTCGTGACCACCGAGAACTTCAGCGACGGTCATTCGATCCACCGCACGCATTCGCGGGCGGTGAAGGCGCTGCGGGGCGCGTTCAACGTCGTCGGCGTGCTGCACGCCGCGCACGTTTCGCCGGCGATCGAGGACTGCTTCGACGAGATCATCCCCTACGCCGGCGACGGCGGCTTCTTCGCCCACGTGAGGCAGACGGCAGGCGAGATCCTGGCGCGGCGGCCGGCGATGGTGCTGCACCTGGGCGTCGGCATGTCGCCGTTCGTGATCGGCCTGGCCAGCCTGCGCCTGGCCCCGATGCAGGCCGCCTCGTTCGGCCACACCGCGACCACGCGCAGCCCGCAGATCGACGCCATGATCCTGCCGGACGACTTCGTCGGCGATCCGGCCTGCTTCAGCGAGCCGCTGCTGCGCCTGCCGGCGGCGGCGATGCCCTACCACCTGCGCGGCGACATCGACTTCGCCGCGATCGGCCGCCAGGCCAGGTCGACGAGGCCGGCGGACGGCAAGCTGCGCGTCGCCGTGCCCGCCTCGGTGATGAAGCTGGGCCCACCGGTGTGGGACGCCCTGGCGCGGGCGGCCGCCGCGGCGCGGACGCCGATCGAGTATCGGCTCTTCGCCCTCGGCGCCGCCGGGCTTGGCTACGACGCGCTGAAGCGGGTTCTGGCCGAGCGGCTGCCGATGGCGCGGGCGCACGAGGAGCTGCCCTATGAGGCCTACATCGAGCAGCTGGCCGCCTGCGATGTCTTCGCCTGCCCGTTCCCGTACGGCAACATGAACAGCATCGTCGATGCGGTGATGGTCGGCCTGCCCGGCGTCTGCCTCGACGGCCCCGAGGCGCACGCTCACGCCGACGTCGCCTACTTCCACCGGCTCGGCCTGCCGGCCGAGCTCGCGACGTCGGACGTGGCGACATACGAAGCGGCGATCGTGCGGCTGGCGGATGAGCCGGACTGGCTCGCGCACTGCCGGGCGGCGGCGCGGCGGGTGGATCGCAACCACCCATTCTTCCAGGGCGATGCGGCGTTGTTTGTCGGCGCGGTGGAAACGCTCGTCGGGCGGTGAGCCCCTTTCGTGAAAACGAAGAGCCCCCGACTGACGCCGGGGGCCCCAAAAGCAAACCGCTTGGCAGCGGCGTACGGCCTACCAGCGATGGCAGTGGTGGTAACGCCAATGGCAATGGTGCCAGCGCCAACCCCCGTGGGGATGGGCCATCGCCGAACCTGCGACGACGCTGGCGAAAAGCGACGCTAGTACAAGGGTGCGCAACATAGGTTGGTTCTCCTGGTGTGACGGTATCGCTGAACGAATCGGGCGCCCAACCAGGGCGCCTGTGGTCCCCCTGGGGCTGTAATGCCGCTGGTTCGCGGATTTCGTCCATACCAACGTTCGCCGGCGCATTTCGGGGGGCCGCCGTTGCCGCAGCCCAGATCCTGGCCTAGTTGACCGCTATTGCCTCCGCCCGGCCCGCCGCCGCTCCGCGCGGGGGCCGAATTCAGGAAACTTCAGATGAAATACCGCAAGCTCGGCGCCAGCGACCTCATGGTCTCGGAAATCTCCCTCGGCTCGTGGCTGACCTACGGCGTCGGCGTCGAGCGCGACGGCGCCGCCGCCTGCGTCGACCGCTCGTTCGAGCTGGGGATCAACTTCATCGATACCGCCAACGTCTATGGCCGCGGCGCCGCCGAGAGCGTGCTGGGCGAGCTGCTGGCCGGCCGGCCGCGTGACAGCTACGTGCTGGCGACCAAGCTGATGGGCGCGATGAGCGACACCGACAAGGGTCTATCCCGCGCGCAGGTGTTCAAGCAGATCGACGCCTCGCTGCAGCGGCTGCGCACCGACTACGTCGATCTCTACCAATGCCACCGCTACGACCCCGACACCCCGCTGGAGGAGACCATGCAGGCGCTCTCGGAGATCGTCCGGGCCGGCAAGGTGCGCTACATCGGCTTCTCCGAGTGGGCGCCGGCGCAAATCCAGGACGCGATCGATCTGGCGGGCATGGCGCCGTTCGTCTCCAGCCAGCCGCAGTACTCGCTGCTGTGGCGCCGGCCCGAGCAGAAGGTGATCCCGCTCTGCGCCGCCAACGGGATCTCGCAGATAGTCTGGTCGCCGCTGGCGCAGGGCGTCCTGTCCGGCAAGTACGCGCCGGGCGCCAAGCCGCCCGAAGGAACCCGCGCCACCAGCGATCGGATGAGCGGGCCAATGCAGAACTGGTTGCGGCCTGAGATCCTGGAAGCGGTCAAGAAGCTGAAGCCACTGGCGGAGGAAGCCGGCTGCTCGCTGACGCAGTTCTCCCTGGCCTGGGTGCTGCGCGAGCCTAACGTCGCCTCGGCCATCGTCGGCGCCAGCCGTCCAGACCAGCTCGACGAGAACGCGGCGGCGTCAGGCCTCGAGGTCGACCCGGCCCTGTTTGCGCAGGCCGAGGCGATCCTCGCCGGGTTGGAGCGGGTGCGCTAACCTGAACCAGGTTTCAGCACCCTCCAATCTCGGTCATCGCCGGGATTGTCTGGCGACCCAAGCACGCGGACTTGAGGGTGGCCGCGCCTGGCGCGGCCAGGCCGCCGACGGTGGTCATGGATAGCCGGGACTTACGCCCGGCTATGACCGAGGAAATAAAGTTGGTGGGAAGTTAGGCCGACGGCCGGGCTTCGCGCCGGCCGCCGTTCTGCCGTCCACCGCCCTGCCGCCCACCGCCCTGGCCGTTCGGCCGCGCGCCGCCCGCCAGCGGGTTGTAGGCCGGACGCGGCGTCCCACCGCCATTGCTGCGGCCGCCATTGTTGCGCCCGCCGCGGCCGCGGTGGGGCTTCTTGGCGTTCGCCTGCGGGTCGGCGCGGGTGGTCGGGGTGCTGCGGTCGATGCGCAGGTCCTCCGACGGCAGCGTCATCCGGGTCAGCTTCTCGATGTCCCGCAGCAGACCGAGCTCGGCGCGGTCGCACAGGGTAATGGCGATGCCCTCGGCGCCGGCGCGCGCCGTCCGGCCGATGCGGTGGACATAGGCCTCGGGCACATTCGGCAGCTCGTAGTTGAACACGTGGCTGACCGCGTCGACGTCGATGCCGCGCGCGGCGATGTCGGTGGCGATCAGCGCCTTGACGTGGCCGGCCTTGAACGAAGCCAGCGCCCGCTCGCGCTGGCCCTGGCTCTTGTCGCCGTGGATCGCGGCGACTTCGATGCCGCCGACGTCGAGGTATTTCGCCAGCTTGTCCGCGCCGCGCTTGGTGCGGGTGAAGACGATGGCGCGGCTGACGCTGCGCGGCGCGAGCAAGTCGAGCAGGACGTCCTTCTTGCGATCGGCTTCGACGTGGATGACACGCTGGGAGACGGTCTCGACCGTGGTCGCTTGCGGTATGACGCGCACCTCGGCCGGATCGCGCAGGATCTCGCCAGCCAGGGTGGCGATGGCGCCCGGCATGGTGGCCGAGAAGAACAGGTTCTGGCGCTGGGTCGGCAGCTTGCGCACGATCTTGCGGATCGGCTCCAGGAAGCCGAGGTCGAGCATCTGGTCGGCCTCGTCGAGCACGAACACCTCGGTCTCGTCGAGGCGCACCATGCCCTGGCCCATGTGGTCGATCAGGCGGCCGGGGGTGGCCACCAGCACGTCGATGCCATTGGCGACCGAGCGGATCTGGGCGCCGTATTTCACGCCGCCGACGAACACGCCGACAGTGACGCCGGACTTGGCGCCGTAGGTGCGGAAGCTCTCGGCGATCTGCTGGGCGAGTTCACGGGTTGGCGACAGCACCAGCACGCGGCAGGCGCGGCGGCCGGCCGGGCGGCGGTTGGCGGCCAGGCGGTGCAGAATCGGCAGCGCGAAGGCGGCGGTCTTGCCGGTGCCGGTCTGGGCGACGCCCAGCAGGTCCTTGCCGGCCATGATCGGCGGAATGGCCTTGGCCTGGATTGGCGTCGGCGTCTCATAACCCTCGGTGCGCAGCGCCGAGAGCAGGGTCGGCGCGAGGCCAAGGTCGGTGAATTGGGTCAAAGGATGAGTACTTTCATGAGGTAACGCGGAAACGGCGCGCCCGGTCCCTTGCTTAAGGTTGGGGGGCGCGCTCGCGGCGTCTGGTAAGCAGGACCCCCCGCGTGATCGGGTGTCCCTATGGAAGGGGATGAAAGGCGCCGGGCGAGAGGAGCTGGCTTCAGGTCCTACACGCGGCCGCGGCGCCGAATGACGCCTCCCGGATGGAAGCGTTGAGCGGCATATGGACGGTGAAGGGGTTAAAGTCCAGTTGCGAATGGCCGCAGCCGCCGTGACAGGCCTCAGCGCAGCCAACGCAGCATGTGCGGGAACGGCCGTGCGCCTTCGGCCTCGGCCTTCCGGCGACTGAGGGTCATGCCGAACCATTCCAACATCGGCGCGCCCGGCGGGCCGTCGTGATTGAAAGCCTCGAGCAGCGATTGCGCGCCGCCCTTGTACCCCGCCGCGTGGAAGACGATCGCCGGATCGATCTCGAGCCAGCGCGCGGCGGCGTAGGACCAGGCCATCGCCGCCATCTCCTCGCCGGGGTCGTCGCCGATGGCGGCCAGCGATCGCCGCACCGCCGGATCGCACACTGCCACGTGGCCCGCCTCGTGCAGCAGGTCGCCGGGATAGGCCAGGCGCGCCTCGTCCACGAGCAGCACGCCGTGACGCGCCTCAACGCCGGGACAGGGCCCGGGCGTCGCCAACGTCGCCGGCGCGACCTCGATGCCGATCTGACGAATGAAGGCGCCGATCCGGTCGGTCAGCGGATCGGCGAAAAGCCCGGCGCCAGAAATGGCTGCAGCGTCATCCATCGGGCGAGCTTAGCCTCGAATCGCAGCGTGTGCGCCGGGCTGCTGGAGGGCAGCGAGACCAGCGTCCAGCGCGGGTCCGGCCCCAGCGCCCTGCGGCCGATCTTCGAGGCCGCCCCGCCGTTGAAACCGATCGCGACGAGGGCCGGCAGGGTGGCGGCGAGCTCGGCCAAGGCGTTGGGCTCGTGGTCGCGGATGGCGGTGTCGAGGCTGCCGGATCGGCTGGCGGAGCGGACGACGTCCCAAAGGCCGACGCCGTGGGCGCGCAACATCGCCAGCCGGTCTTCGTAGGCCCCGGCGGCCAGGTCCGCGCCGATCACCGCGCCGATCAGCCGCCAGAACTGGTTCTGCGGGTGGGCGTAGTACTGCGCCGCGCGCAGCGACATCTCGCCCGGCAGACTGCCGAGGATCAGCAGCCTGGTCCCGCTGTCCACGACGGCGGCGAAGGACGATTTGCGGGTGGCCGGGTCATCCACGCCGACGCCATAGCGGCGATGCGCGCTCGCGTCCCGACTTTCCGATCCACGCGGTTGGGGACGAGAGCCCGATGGGTTCAGGTGGACCAACCCGAACCCTGAATCGTGCTCTAACACTTTGAATCTGGAGCGCGTTCGAACCGCAAAAGCGATTCCACTTTTGCTGAACGCGCTCTAGGGTCGGCCATGAAGCTTTTGCTGGTGGAAGACGACCGCGAGACCGCCGCCTACCTGAAGCGGGCGCTGACCGAGGCCGGCCACGCGGTCGATCAGGCCCACGACGGCCGCGACGGCCTGCTGCTGGCGGTCGGCGAGACGTACGACGTGGTGGTGCTGGACCGCATGCTGCCGCAGCTCGACGGCCTGGCCATCCTGCGCACGCTGCGCGCCGCCAGCGTCAAGACGCCGGTGCTGCTGCTGACCGCGTTGGACGGCATCGACGACCGCGTCGAGGGCCTCGAAGCCGGCGGCGACGACTACCTGGTCAAGCCGTTCGCGTTCGCCGAACTGCTGGCGCGGGTGAACGCGCTCGCCCGTCGCCCGCCGCCGCAGGACGTGCAGACGACGCTGCGGGTGGCCGACCTGGAGATGAACCTGTTGCGCCGCACCGTCGTCCGCGCGGGACAGAAGATCGACCTGCAGCCGCGCGAGTTCCAGCTGCTGGAGTACCTGATGCGGCACGCAGGGCGGGTGGTGACCCGCACCATGCTGCTGGAAGCGGTCTGGGATTTCCACTTCGATCCCAAGACCAACATCGTCGAGACTCACATCAGCCGCCTGCGCGGCAAGATCGACCGCGGCCACCCCGGCAGCCTGATCCACACCCTCCGCGGCGCCGGCTACAGCCTGCGCGAGCCAGACTAGTGCTGAGATCGGCCAGCCTGCGGCTTGCCGCGCTCTATACCGCCGCCTTCGCCGCCGCGGTGATCGTGTTGGGCGCGGTGACGCTGGTGACGACGCGCACGACGCTCTCGCAGCAATTCGACGCCCGTATCCAGTCGGAGTCGGCGGCCCTGGTCCGGGAGTTCCGCACCGAAGGGCTGACTGGCGTCGTGCAGGCGGTGCAGGAGCGCGACAGCACGCCGGGCGCGCTCGACTACGGCCTGCAGGGGCCGGACGGGCGCCCGATCGCCGGCCGTCTGGCGCAGGCGCGCGCGTCGCCGGGCTGGTCCGAGCAGCGCATCAGCCAGTTCGGTCATGAGAAGATCCGCACCTATGCCGCCAGCCTGGCGGGCGGCTATCGGCTGCTGGTCGGCGGCGACGACGAGAGCATCGAGGCGGTCGACAACCTGCTGGCCGAGCGGTTCAGTCTGGCGATCCTGGGGGTGGTGGTGATCGGCCTGGTGGGCGGCTACGGCCTTAGCCGCGGCATGGGCCGCCGCATCGCGGCGATTACCGGCGCGGCCGAGGCGATCATCGACGGCGACCTCTCGCGCCGGGTGCCGGCGGCGCCGCGTGGCGACGACCTGGGGCGGTTGGCCGCCACCTTCAACCGCATGCTCGACCGTATCGGTGCGCTGATGGAGAGCCTGCGCCAGGTGTCGAGCGACATCGCCCACGATATGCGCACGCCGCTGACGCGGCTGCGCAGCCGGCTTGAAGCCAGCCTCCAGGGACCGCCAGGTCCCGCCCAGGCCGCGGCGATCGAGGCGGCGCTCGGCGATCTCGACGCCATCCTGGAGACCTTCGCCGCCCTGCTGCGCATCGCCCAGATCGAGAGTGGCGCCCGCCGCGCCGCGTTCCAGACCTTCGACCTCTGCGCCGTCGCCCGCACCGTCGTCGACGCCTTCGCGCCGTCCGCCGAGGAGGCCGGCCAGCGCCTGACGCTCGAGGATGGCGAGCCGGTGGTGGTGGATGGCGACCGCGAGTTGCTCACCCAGATGCTGGTGAACCTGGTCGAGAACGGCTTGCGCCACGCCGGCGGCCAGGCCCAGGTCACGGTGCGCTGCCGCGTGCAGCAGGGCCGCGCCGTGCTGTCGGTGACCGACGACGGCCCCGGCGTACCCGACGCCGAGCGCGAGCGCCTGTTCGACCGCTTTCACCGGCTCGAGGCCAGCCGCTCGACCGCGGGCAGCGGGCTGGGACTGGCGCTGGTGGCCGCGGTCGCCAAGCTGCATGGCGCCGAGGCCAGCCTGCGCAACGCCGACCCGGGGCTCGAAGCCGCCGTCGCGTTCCCGCGGCGAAGCTGAACCTGGGGGCGTTGGCGCGACCGGACATTGAGAGATTGCAATGTCGGGGTCATTGCCCCGTCATGGGTGCGCGCCGATAAGCGCGCCAATGAGGCTCGAGGAACGGGGCAGAGGGACGCCCGCCGCAAGCGGGCGATGGCCGGCGGCGGCGATCGCCCTGGCCGTCCTCTTGGGCGGCTGCGTCCATGAGGGCGAGCGCCCCCTCGCCCCGGGACCGGACCTGGCGAGCGACGCCAGCCAGCTCTTCGTCGACGTCTCGCGGCTCCGCCTGGCGACGCTGCCGGCGCACCCGATCGATCCGGCCAGGGGCATCGACCCGACCGACGCGGCGATCCTGGCGGTGCTCAACAGCCCCGATCTGGCGGCCAAGCGCGCCGCCGCGCACGTCGCCGAGGCGCAGGCGTTCTCCGCCGGCCTGCTGCCCGATCCGCAGCTGGCGCTGAGCGCCGACGTGCCGGTGAACCCGATGGCGGCGCTGACCGCCTACGGCATCACGCCCTCGATCGACTTCCAGGCGCTGATCACCCACGCCGCGTCGCTGCGCGCGGCCAAGGCGGCCGCCAAGCAGGCCAACCTCGACCTGCTCTGGAGCGAGTGGAGCACCGCCCAGCAGGCGCGCCAGAACGCGGTGACCGCCCTGATCGACGAACAGAAGGCGGCGGTGCTGGCGCAGATGGACGCCGAGCTGGCCGAACGCGCGCGCCAGTCCGACCTGGCGCTGCAACGCCACGACGTCACCGCGACGGTGGCGGGCGCCGACCTCGCCGCCAAGGTCGACGCCGACACCCAGCTCACCGCCGCGCGGCGCGACGCCGCCAAGGCGCGCGGGCAGCTCAATGCGCTGATCGGGCTCGACCCCGAGGTGCGGCTGCCGCTGGTCGACAGCGCCGGCCCGGCTGAGCAGGATCCGGCCGCGCTGGACGCCGCCTTGGCCTCGCTGCCGCAGCGGCGGCCCGATCTGCTCGCGCTGCAGGCCGGCTACGCCTCGCAGAACGCCAACCTGCGCAAAGCGATCCTGGCCCAGTTCCCGCTGATGACGCTCGGCTACAGCCGCCAGAGCGACAACACCGGCATTCTGAGCAACGGCCTGGCCGCCACCGTCACCGTGCCGCTGTTCAACCGCGGCCGCGGCGACATTTCGGTCGAGTCCGCCACCCGCGAGGAGCTGGCGCAGGAGTACCGCGCGCGCCTCGATCAGACCGTCGCCGACGTCGCTCAGGCCAGGGCCGATCTCGCCGCCGAGGCGGCCGATCGCCGGCGGCTGGAGGCGGACGTGCCGCGGCTCGAGGCCGAGGCCCGCCGCGCGCGCCCGGCGTTCGCCAAGGGCGACATGGACAGCGCCGCCTACCTGGCGCTCGACCAGACCGCACTGAAGGAGGCGGCGGCCCTGTGGGACACGCGGCTCAGCCAGCGACTGGCGGCGATCGGCCTCGACACAGTGCTGTTTCTGCCGTCCGACACGGCGAGCCGGCCATGAAGCGTTCGACCGTCGATCGTTTGGGCGGCTGGCCCACACTCGCCGTCGCGGCGGCTATCGTGTTGATCGCCGCGCTGCTGGTCTGGCGCCTGATCCAGAAGACGCCGGACGAGGGCGATGGTCCCGCGCCGACCGCGCTGGTCACCGTGGCGGCGGCGCGGGCTGGCCCGGTCAGCCGCACCGTCGAGGCCTACGGCGTCATCGCCGGCTCGCCGGCCGCCAGCCGCACCGTCTCGGCGGCCCGCGACGTCATCGTGCAGGATGTGCTGGTGACGCCGGGCCAGCCGGTCGCCGCCGGCGCGGCGCTGGCGGAGGTCGGCGACACGCCCGCCAGCGGCCTGGCCTATCACCAGGCCGCCGACGCCGTGACCTTCGCCAAGCGCGACCTGGCGCGGGTGCAGCGCCTCTACGATCAGCAACTGGCCGCCAACGACCAGCTGCTGGCGGCGCAAAAGGCGCTCGCCGACGCGCAGGCCGGGCTCTCCGCCCAGGCCGCGGCCGGCGGCGGCCATGCGCGCGAGGCGATCGTCTCGCCGATCGCCGGCGTGGTCGGCCAGGTCAGCGCCAACCGGGGCCAGCAGGTCGCCGCCGGCGGCGCCCTCGTCACCGTGGTGGCCAACGGCGGGCTGGTGGCCCAGCTCGGGCTCGAGCCGAACCGCGCCGCGCAGGTCGCGGTCGGCCAGTCGGTCCGGGTGGTCTCGGCGCTCGACCCGAACGCGGCGGTGAGTTCGCGCCTGGTCGAGGTCGGCCGCGCGGTCGACCCCACCACCCATCTCATCGCCATCAGCGCGCCGGCGGAGGGCGCAGGCCTGCCGCTCGGCGCCGCGGTGCGCGGCGAGATCGCCGTCGCCACGTCCCAGGGCCTGACCGTGCCGCGCGCCTCGGTGGTCTATGACGAAGAAGGCGCGCACGTGTTCGTGGTCAAGGCCGGCAAGGCGCGTCAGGTGGCTGTCACCACCGGGCCCGAGGCAGGCGACCTGATCGCGGTCACCGGCGCGCTCACGGCCGGCGATGCTGTGGTGGTCGAGGGCGCCTACCAGCTGCAGGACGGCCTTGCGGTGCGGCTGGGCGCGCAATGACCTTCGCCGAGCGGCTCGCCGCCCATCGGCGCTCGCTGCTGGCGCTGCTGGCGATCGTCGTCTTCGCCGGTGTGGCGTTCGGCGTCGGCCTGCCGGTCGGGCTGTTCCCCAACATCGCCTTTCCGCGCATATCGATCGTGATCGACGCCGGTGACCGGCCGATCGACCAGATGGACGTGGCGATCACCCGGCCGCTGGCTCAGGCGGTCCGGGCTGTGCCTGGCGTGCTTGACCTGCGCTCCACCACCAGCCGCGGCTCGGCGGAGCTCGAGGTCAACTTCGCCTGGGGCAGCGACATGGATCTGGCGCTGCAGCGGACCCAGAGCGCGCTGTCGCAGGCGTCGTCGAAGCTGCCGCCGGGCGTGACCTTCACGGTCCGGCGGATGGACACCACGGTGTTTCCGGTGGCCGCCTACAGCCTGACGTCCGCCAGCATCGGTCCGGTCGCCCTGCGACGGTACGCCGACGCCACCCTGACGCCCCTGCTGACCGCCATTCCGGGCGTCGCGCGGGTCGACACCATCGGCGGCGGGGTCGGTGAGTTCGAAGTGATCGCCGACCCGGCGACGCTGCGCGGCTACGGCCTCACCGAAGCCGACCTCACCGCCGCGCTGGCCAACGCCAACGTGCTGGCGGCGGCCGGCAAGATCGAGGACCGCGGCAAGCTCTACCTGACCTTGAACGACAGCGCGCTGACCAGCGCCGCGCAGATCGGGGCGGTGGTGGTCAAGAGCGCCGGCGGCGGCATCGTCCGGCTGGGCGACGTGGCCACCGTGCGCATGACCAGCGCGCCGGCCTTCTCGCGCGTCACCGCCGACGGCCGGCCGGCCGTCAGCATCCAGGTCTACCAGCAGCCGAGTGGCGATACCGTGCGGATCGCGGGGGCGGTCGAGCAGGTGTTCGCCAAGGCGCGCGCCACCGCGCCGGCCGGGCTTACGTTCAGGACCTGGTACGACCAGAGCGAGCTGATCGTCGCCTCGGCCCAGGACCTGGCGGTCTCGATCGCGATCGGCGCGGTGCTGGCCGGGCTGGTGCTGCTGGTGTTCCTGCGCAACGTCCGCGTCACGCTGATCGCGGTGGTGGTGGTCCCGGTGGTGCTGGCGATCACCACGCTGATGCTGCAGCTGCTGGGCCAGACCTTCAACATCATGACGCTGGGCGGCATGGCCGCGGCCGTCGGCCTGATCATCGACGACGCCATCGTCATGATCGAGCACATGGAGCGGCGGCTCACCGAGCATGCGGCGGAGGGCCCGGGGGACCGGCTGGGGGCCATGCGCGAGGCGGCGCACGAATTCCTGCGGCCGCTCTCGGGCTCGTCGGCGGCCACGATCCTGATCTTCCTGCCGCTCGCGTTCCTCTCGGGCGTCACCGGCGCCTTCTTCCGGGCGCTGGCGCTGACCATGGCGGTGGCGCTGATCTCGTCCTTCCTGATCGCCTGGCTGGTGGTGCCGATCCTGGTCGAGCGGCTCTACGCTACCGCCGCGACGCGCACGCTGCACGGGCCAGGGCGTCTGGTGGCGCGATACCGCGTGGCGCTGGAGGGCGCGACGGTTCGGCCAATGCTGATCCTGGCCGCCGTCGCCGCCTTGGCGATCGGCGGCGGCGTCGCCTTCGCCAAGCTGCCCAGTGGCTTCATGCCGGCGATGGACGAGGGCGGCTTCGTCCTCGACTACGTCACCCCACCCGGCACCTCCATCACCGAGAGCGACCGGCTGGTGCGCCAGATCGAGGCCGTGCTCGCCAGGACGCCGGAGGTGGCGACCTATTCGCGCCGCACCGGCGCCCAGCTCGGCGGCGCCCTGACCGAGTCCAACATCGGCGACTTCTTCGTGCGCCTGAAGCCGCGGCCGCGGCGCGACATCGACGACGTGATGAGCGACGTGCGCGGCCAGGTGCAGGCCCAGGTGCCCGGCGTCGACATCGAGACCGCCCAGCTGATGGAGGACCTGATCGGCGACCTCACCGCGGTGCCCGAGCCGATCGAGGTCAAGCTCTACTCGGAGGACGCGCCGCTGCTGGACGCGACCGCCAAGACCGTCGCCGACAAGCTCGGCAAGGTGGCGGGTATCACCGAAATCCGCGATGGCGTGGTGGTCGCGGGCGACGCGATCGACCTCCACTTCGACCTGGCGCGGGCGGCGCTGGCCGGCGTGACCCCGTCGGACGCCGCCAGCCAGGTCACCGCCATGATCGACGGCGATGTCGCCACCCAGGTGCAGTCCGGCCCGATCCTCTCCGACGTGCGGGTCTGGATCCCGCCCGAGCAGCGCAATCGCGTGGACAGCCTCGGCGCGCTGCCGATCAAAACCGCCGACGGCCACATCGTCACCCTCTCGCAGATCGCCGACGTCAGCATCCTGCGCGGCCAGACCGAGCTGGCGCGGGAGAACTCGCGGCGTATGGTGGCGGTGACCGCCCGGGTCGAGGGCCGCGACATGGGCTCGGCCGCGCAGGAAGCGAACCAGGTCCTCTCGGCGCCCGGCGCCTTGCCGGCCGGCGTCAGCTTCGAGATGGGCGGGCTCTACGCCCAGCAGCAGGCGGCGTTCAGCGGCCTAGCCGTCGTGTTCGTCGCCGCCATGGCCATCGTCATGCTGCTCTTGCTGCTGATCTACGAGAACTTCCGCATCGTCGCGGCGATCGTCGCCATGCCGCTGCTGGCCGCCGCCGCGGTGGGGCTCGGGCTGATCCTCACCGGCACCGAGCTCAACATCATGGCGCTGATGGGCCTGACCATGGTGATCGGCATCGTCACCGAGGTGGCGATCTTCTACTTCACCGAGTTCGACCATCTGCTGTCGCTGGGCGAGGCGCCGCACAGCGCGCTGATCGACGCCGGCGCCAACCGCCTCAGACCCATCGCCATGACCACCATCGCCGCGATCCTGGCGCTGGCGCCGCTGGCGGTCGGGCACTCGATGCAAAAGCCCCTGGCGGTGGCGATCATCGCCGGCCTGATCGCCCAGGGGCCGCTGGTGCTGCTGGTGATGCCGGCCCTGTTCAAACTGATCGGCGGCCTGGGCGCCGCAACCCCGCCCAACATCGATCCCGTGTCAGTGTCCCCCAACGCATAAAGGAAACGTCCGTGACCCACCGTCTCGCCCTCTGCCTCTCCGCGGCCCTCTGCGCCGCCAGCCTCGCCACCCCGGCGCTCGCCGCCGATCCCGCCCATCCCACCGGCCTGCACATCGTCGGCCGCATTCCAGGCCCTGACGGCGGCTGGGACTACGCCAGCTTCGACGCCGCCCGCGGCCGCGTCTACATCACCCACTCCGACGTGGTGATCGCCATCGACGTCGCCACGGGCAAGCTGGACCCCGCCTTCGCCAAGGGCGACCACCTGCACGCCGCCGTGCCGGTGCCGGGAACCGACCTGATCGTCACCACCAACAGCGGCGACAACACCGCCCGGATCATCAGCGCCAAGGACGGCAGCCAGCTCGCGTCGATCCCCACCGCCAAGGATGCCGACGGCGCGGCGTACGACCCGAAGAGCGGCCTGGTGGTGGTGATCTGCGGCGACGGCGGCACGCTCACTCTGATCGATCCCAAGGCCAACAAGGCGGTCGGGACCATTTTCGTCGGCGATAGCCTCGAGTTCGGCCAGCCCGACGGCCATGGCCTGTTCTTCGTCAACGTGGAGGACAAGAGCCAGGTCGCGGTGGTCGACCTTGCCGCCCAGAAGGTGCTGCGCCGCTACGACCTCACCGACTGCAAGCGCCCGACGGGCCTTGCCTATGTGACCGGCGATCGGGTGATCTCCGCCTGCGGCGACGGCGGCGTCAACGTCCTCGACGCGGCCTCCGGCGCGCTGATCGCCAAGTTCAAGGTCGGCGGCTTCCCCGACGCGGTGATCTATGACGCCACGCGCAAGCTGGCCTTCGTGCCCTCGGCGCTCGGCGGCACGCTCTCGGTGATCGCCCTCGACGGCCCGGCCAACAACACCATCATCGACACCATCCCCACCCAACTCGGCGCCCGCACCGGCACGGTCGACCCCAAAACCGGCCGGATCTACCTGCCGACGGCGGAGTACAACCTCCCGGTCCCCGCCGGCCAACGCCCGACGACCAAGCCGGGCACGTTCGTGGTGCTGGAGCTGGATCGGTAGGGCCAACCAGCGCCCGAGCCTATCGGCCGGCGGGCTAGCGACGCGAAGTTGGCTTCGGCAAAGCTATCGGGAGACCGAGCGCGCCGCGGCGGCTCGTGATTTACGATGTCAAAGAACGGGGAACTCTCGGAGTGGTTACCAAAAGTAACTCTGAATCGCAACCCTTTTCGCGTCAGTTGACGGGGGTGGCGCCGCTGAACCGCCGCCACTCCAAGGTGCTGTGGGCTGGCGCCGCCTGGGTGACTCGAACACCCGACCTACGCATTACGAACGGACGTACACGGACTTTTCGAACGTATCCGAAAAGCGCCGGTTCTTCGCTCTTCTAATTGATCTACTTGACCTTTTCGCCGACGAGGGCACGCTGCGGTCATCCGGGGATTTTCCTCGTTTCTGCTTACCCCACGCTTACCCGGCGCAGCCGGCGAAGCGGGTAAGCACGACTCATCCGGTAGGAATTAGGCGCCCATGGTGAAACTGACGAAGACCTCCGTCGACGATCTCGAACCAGGCAAGGGCGACCGAATTGTCTGGGACAGCGAGCTGAAGGGCTTCGGGGTACGGGTTAAGCCCACCGGGGTGAAGACCTATCTCGTCCAGTACCGAAACGCCGACGGTCTCTCGCGCCGAATGGTGATCGGCAAGCACGGCGTCTTGCTTCCGGAGAAAGCCCGCAAGCTCGCCTTGATCCAGCTCGGCGCCGCCGCCGGCGGCGAAGACCCTGCCGGCGAGAAGAAGCGGCTGCGCGCCGGTAAGACGGTCTCCGAGGTCTGCGACTGGTACCTTGAGGAGGCGCGGGCCGGCAGGCTGCTCGGCCGCAGCCGCCGACGCCTCAAGCCGACGACGCTGAGAGGTGATACCGCTCGCATCGAGCAACACATCAAGCCACTGCTGGGCGGCCGCGCGCTACGCACGCTGAAGCTCGGCGACATTGAGCGCATGCAGGCGCAGATCTCCCAAGGCACGACGAAGACCGGCAAGCGCCGAACGGGGCGCGGCGCGCACGTCAAAGGGGGCGACGGCGCGGCAGCCCGTACGGTCGCAACACTTCGGGCCATCCTCGGCCATGCCAAGCGCTGGGGCCTGATCGACCAAAACCCGGCGCTCGGCGTGCGCATGATTGCCTACAATAAGAAGACTCGCCGTCTCTCCGAGACCGAGATTGCGGCCTTCGGCGCCGCAATGCGAGAAGCCGAGCGCTACGGCGAGAGCACGGTGGCCCTGGCCGCGGTCACCCTGATGCTGATGACCGGGTTTCGCCGCGGTGAGGCCCTGGGGCTCCAGTACGCCTGGCTGGGGCCGCAGTCCGTGCACTTCCCCGACACCAAGACCGGCGCCCAGACGCGCGTCATCGGCAAGGCGGCGCGCGCGTTGATCGACAGCCAGCGGCGTAGAGACGGCCAGACCTTCGTGTTCCCGAGCGACCGGGCCGACACGCACTTCATCGCCGCCGACAAGACGATCGCGCGCCTCTGCGCGCTGGCCAAACTGGAGAAAGCGACGCTGCATACGCTTCGGCACACGTTCGCGAGCGTCGCCGCCGACCTAGGCTACTCCGAACTCACTATCGCCGGCCTGCTCGGCCATGCGGCCCTCGGGATCACCCAGCGATACGTCCACATGTGACAAGGCTCTAATCGTGGCGGCCGACGAGGTCAGCGCGCACACGCTGACGCTCCTGCTCACGACGCCGCGTCAGGAGGCGCTAGCGGCGTAACGGTTCGCCTGAGTGAAGGTCGGATTTGCGCCAGGATCGGTCATTGCGTCTTGAGCGCCCCAGGCACCCGTTGCCAAGGTTGGGGTCGGGCGTTCGAATCGCCTCGCCCACTCCAGTTTTCCGCAGTAAAACCAAGCACTTAGGGCGGCCCCTCGGGGTCGCTCCCCGCTTCCGCGCCGGCTTGCCGGTCGCGCCGGAAGCGGCGGGGAAGCAGGCAGAAGCGCGCACTG
>DATNIH010000299.1:0-7286 GCA_035604515.1 Caulobacteraceae bacterium
TGCGGCTGGTTGACGTCGGTGACCGTGTAGGGCTGGTCGTACTGCTGGTAGAAGCCGAAGCCGCCTGCCGTCCATTGGAATGGGCTGTCGGTGGTCGACTGGAAGGTCAGATCGTGGGCCGTCCAGAAGTCGTCCTCTTTATAGTTCGCCTGAATCTGCGGGAAGATCGTCAGCGGCACCGGGCTTAGGAGAGCAGGCCCGTAGGTCCACGACTTGACGTTGGAATCCTGAGCGGGTCCATCGCCCGGGTCGTTCAGATAGTAATTATAACCCTGGAAACCACCGTTATACTTAACGTCGAAGCTCGAAGCATGGTAGGTCGCGATGTAGTTGAAGTCGTCGTAGTTGTTGAGCTTGACGTTCCGCGGTTGCTCAGAGGCGAACGTATTGCTGTTCACCGCTGAGGGGTTGTTGAGGATGCTCGGGTTGATCAAGCTTACCGAGACCGGCACGAGGTCGGTGCTGGTGCCGGCGGCGCGGGCTGCGATCAGTGCGGCGTTCGCGGTCGGATTGCCGTTGGGCGCCGAGTAGCCGAAGTTCGGGTTGACGAAGAGGCCGCCGCCCACATACGCGTTGCCGTCCGTCAGCGAGGTCTCATTCCAGCTGCCGTTGTAGAAACCCACGCGCGAGCCGGCGTCGCCGCGGCCATTCCAGGCTTCAGAGAAGACGCGGGCCCAGAGTTCGAACTTGTCGTTCGGCTTCCAGTCCAGCTGGCCTTCCACGTACCATTCGTGGATGACGTTGCCTTCATCGGCGCCGATCAGGTTGCGGTAGTAGCCGTAGTCCTGGTTCTTGTCGAAGCCGGCGAGGCGCAGGTCGAGGCCCGGTGCGACTTGGCCGGAGATGGCGCCTTCGATCTCGTGGGTGCCGAAGTTGCCGATCGTGGCGCGCAGTTCGGCATAGGGCTCGTCGGTCGGGCGCACCGAAAGCATGTCGATCGAGCCGGCGGCGGCGTTGCGGCCGCCAACGCTTTGCGGCCCGCGCTCGATCTGCACCTGGCTCAGGAACAGCGAGGACTTGTCGAGGCCGTAGGGCGAATAGACGTAGAATTCGTCTTCGTAGTTGGCGACGCGCTGGTCGTCGGTGACGTTGACCGACTGGCGGCCGACGCCGCGGATGTAGGCGTGGACGTTGGCCGGGTCATACGAGAAGCCCGGCGCGAAGTTGGTGACGTCGGCGACGGTGTTGATGCCGATCGCGTCACGCTGGGCGCCAGTAAACACCGACACGGCGACCGGCACCTTCTGCAGGCTCTGCTCGCGCTTTTCGGCCGTCACCACGATCTCAGTGACGCTGGTCGAGCTTTGGCTGGTGTCGGTGGCCGCCGCGGCGGCCGTCGCGGCCTGACTGACGCCGGCCCACAGGCCCAAAGCACTCGTGGCGCACGTCAGCAGCAACAGATTCTTCGTCATTTCGCCTCCCAGAAGCCGGTCAAGCACGCCGGCCCCATATTGTTAGCGAGCACAGCCGTCAGCCGGCTCGCCGCGTCCGGAAACTGGGGTATGGCGCAGGTCGCGTCAACGCCGATCCCTACCGGTTCGTAATGTAGGGCCTCAGGTGTGGCGTGGAAAAGACAGGCGCCCCTGCGGCGCCCCCTGGTTTCGTTGCCGTCTTGAGGATTTCTAAACTTGTGAGACCAAAGAACGACGTAATCCGGCCGTGAGTCTCTTGTCCGATGCGGCTCGCAGCTTCAGTAGAAGTTGATCACTACGCTCAGTCTTTCACCCGCATAAAGCGGCCGCACCCAGTGCACGCGGTCGCCGGCGAAGGTGGCGATGGTGTTGGCGGTGGGCTGCACATGGACAGGATCGGCAAGGTCGGGTCCGCGGCGCCGCGCCACGGCCAGGTCACCGCCCGCGATGCCCTGGGTCTTGGCGTAAAACACGTTGGTGCAGATCGGCGGGCCAGGCTGGCTGGCGTTGGAGTCCAGGTGCGGCTCCTGATAGGCGGGCGCCTTCGCGTCGCCCACCATCCGTACCGGGAACAGCTGCAGGTGCGGGGCGGCCGCGAACGAGAAGCCACAGCTGAGCGCCCAATTCAGGGCGGCCGGGGCGATCGTCTCGCGGATCTCGTCCATGTGGGCCTGGGCGGCGATGCCGCTCACCCGGATCTGGCCGGTCTGGCCACGCCCGAGCAGCCCCAGCGCCTGCGATGATGCCCAGGCCGCCGACAACCGGTCGAGCGCGCCCAACACCTTGAGCATCGCAAAGGGCGAGAGGAACCCCCGGCGCATGAAGACGTCCTCGGCCGACGCCCGCGGCGCTTCACTCGTGTAAGTTGTACTTACATCGTCCGGTCTGGCCTTCGCACTATCTGATGCCATGACGCCGTGCGCCTCCAGCAAGCAAGCGCACGTCCCCAGACCGCGAAGCCTGGACGCCACCGGAGGCAACGGCCTCGGCGACCCAATCCGCTCAACTCTCCATGGCGCAGATAGAGAGCCGGCCGGTGCGCCGCAACGGTCCGCCCCGGTACTTCCGCGCCGGCGCCGCAAGGTTCGGCGCCCAGTGTGGCGCGGCGACGACAGACGCCGCGAAGTAAGGCGTGCAGCTTCAGTCCAGCGGCGCGACCACCCCACCGTCACGGCCCTTCGCACCGCACCCTTCAACTGGACTGCACTGGGCAGGAGCAGAAGTGCTTGACCGCGACTCACCCACATGGGCTGCTGAGCTCTGACGCCGCTCAGCGCCGGATCTTTGACATTGTGGACCGTTAGGAAAGCTGCCGCCGCGGCGCGGGCGAAACACGCCGATTTACGGGGCGGGGTCCGTTATCAACGGCCGTTAGCGGTTTCACGTGAAACATCGCGTCGCGAGAAAACCTGCAGGCAATCCTGGCGATCAGCCTGGCGCGAACGGGTAGGGCGAAATCGACTTGGTGAAGTCGTCGACCATCAGCGTGCGGCCGAGCGGCTCGGCGGCGCGTTGCGGGCAGGCGGGGCGCTCGCAGACCCGGCAGGCGGGGCCGATCTCGGTGACCAGCGGATCGGCGAGGTCGAGGCCGCGAGAATACACCAGCCGCGGGGCGTATTTCAGCTCGCAGCCGAGGCCGACCGCCAGGCCGGCGTCCTCATCGGCATAGGGCCCGGCGACCCGCGGCGCGGTGCGGGCGAGGGTGAAGTAGCGGGCGCCGTCCGGTGTCTCGACCATCTGGGTAATCACCCGGCCGGGCGTGCGGAACGCCTCGTGCACACGCCAGCGGGGACACGAGCCGCCGAACCGGGAGAACGGAAACGATGCGCCGGCGAAGCGTTTGGAGATGTTGCCGGCGGAATCCACCCGCAGCATGAAGAACGGGATGCCGCGCGAGGTCGGCCGCGAGAGCGTCGTCAACCGATGGCAGACCTGCTCGAAGCTGGCCCCGAACTTGGCCCCGATCAACTCGATGTCGTGGCTGGTGCGCTCGCAGGTGTCGCGGAACGCCTCGTAGGGCATCATGATCGCCGCCGCGAGGTAGTTAGCGAGCGACACCTTTAAGAGTCGGCGCGTCGGCGTGTCCGGCGCGGCGGCGCGCTCGGCCATCGCGGTGAGCTGGACGTCATGTTCGGCCAGCGCGATCTGGTAGGCGATCGAGAAGGCGCGACCCTGCTCGCCCAGCAGCTCCGACAGCATCAGCCGGCGGCGGTGGTGGTCGTAGCGGCGCACCGAGTCGGGCAGCAGCTCGAGCGGCACGACGCGGACCTGGATGCCGTGGCGATCGGTCAGACGCTGGCGGCCGGCCGCCGCGAAGCCCTGTGGTTCGGCCTTCAGTTCGCGCGCCAGCGCCTCGCCGGCCTCGTCGAGCTCGGGGAAGAAGTTGCGTTGGCCCTGGATGTGGTCACGCACCCAGTCGGACGGCGTCAGCGCCAGACCGTCGGCGCCCTCCTCGGCCCTCGGCAGCGCGCCGAACTCGGCGAGCCGGCGGCGGTCGGCGTAGGCGCGGTAGAGCCGCACGATTGCATCCGCCACGCCCGGAGCGCTCTCGGCCACTTCCGCCACCTCGCTGCGCGCCACCGCGAGATCGCGGAACAGGGGATCGGCGAACACCTCGGTGAGATCGCGGGCGCCGGCGGCCTCGTGGTCCGACGAGAGGCTGCGGATATCGATGTCGTACACTTCCGCGAGCCGCAGCAGCACCTGAGCGGTGACCGGGCGCTGGTTGCGTTCCAGCAGGTTGAGGTAGCTGGGCGAGACCGCCAGGTCTTCGGCCATGCGGGTCTGGGTCAAGCCAAGATCGCGGCGCAGACGCCGCAGCCGCGGACCAAGGAAGAGTTTGCGTTCGGGCGCCTGGGTCATCGGTCCGCTTTGTCACAAATTCACAACTGTGACAATGTCGGAGTATGACAAACTATCCTTCTGGCGCCTGCGCCCGGGCCATTTCCCTGCTATCGCACGGCTTCCGCGGGCCCTATCTGTCAAATCCACACAAGGCCCGCAGCTTGGAGTTTATCGCGACATGAGCGGCATCGACAGCCTGATCCCCAACGCGCCCGCGGGCCGTTTCGATGGCGTCAAGCGCCCCTACACCGCCGAGGCGGTGGCGAAGCTGCGCGGCTCGTTCCCGATCGCCTATACCCTGGCCGAGCGCGGCGCCAATAAGCTGTGGAAGCTGCTGCACGAAGAGCCGTTCGTGAACACGCTGGGCGCCATGACCGGCAACCAGGCCATGCAGCAGGTGCGAGCCGGCCTCAAGGCGATCTACCTCTCCGGCTGGCAGGTCGCCGCCGACAGCAACACCGCCAGCGCGATGTATCCCGACCAGAGCCTCTATCCGGCCAACGCCGCGCCCGAGCTCTGCCGCCGCATCAACAAGACGCTGCAGCGCGCCGACCAGATCGAGCACGCCGAAGGCGGCGCTAAGCGCGACTGGTTCGCCCCGATCGTCGCCGACGCCGAAGCCGGCTTCGGCGGGCCGCTGAACAGCTTCGAGATCATGAAGGCGTTCATCGAGGCCGGCGCTTCGGGCGTCCACTTCGAGGACCAGCTCGCCTCGGAAAAGAAGTGCGGCCACATGGGCGGCAAGGTGCTGATCCCGACTCAGGCGCACGAGCGCAACCTGATCGCCGCGCGCCTCGCCGCCGACGTGATGGGCGTGCCGACGCTGGTCGTCGCCCGCACCGACGCCGAGAGCGCCAAGCTGATCACCTCAGACGTCGACGAGCGCGACCGCCAGTTCATCGTGCCCGACAGTCGCACCGCCGAGGGCTTCTATCGCCTGAAGGACGGCACCGGCCTCGCCCACTGCATCGCCCGCGGCAAGGCCTTCGCCGACTACGCCGACATGCTGTGGTGGGAGACCTCGCACCCCAACCTCGACGAGGCGAAGGAGTTCGCCGAGGCGATCCAGAAGTCGCATCCCGGCAAGCTGATGGCCTACAACTGCTCGCCGTCGTTCAACTGGGAAGCCAACATCGACCAGGGCACCATCGCCAAGTTCCAGCGCGAGCTGGGCGCCATGGGCTACAAGTTCCAGTTCGTCACCCTGGCCGGATTCCACAGCCTGAATCACGGCATGTTCGAGCTGGCCCGCGGCTACAAGGACCGCGGCATGGCGGCCTATTCCGAGCTCCAGCAGGGTGAGTTCGCCGCCGAGGCGCACGGCTACTCGGCCACGCGCCACCAGCGCGAGGTCGGCACCGGCTACTTCGACGAGGTGGCGATGACCATCTCCGGCGGGCAGTCATCGACCACCGCGCTGGCGGACTCCACCGAGGCGGCGCAGTTCAAGAAGGAAACCGTGCCGGCCTGAACCAATTGCGAACCGGCGGCTCGATCAGGCCGCCGGAAAAGCTGATAAGTTACTGGTGGGGGCAAACGCCCCCGCCTTTTTTCTTTTGAAGCCCAGGAGAGTCTCGCCATGGCCGACGACGCCGCCACCGTGACCCGCCCCGCCCACGTCACCGAGGCCATCGAAGGCCGCGCCGCCGAGGTGCTGACCCCCGAGGCGTTGGCGTTCCTCGCCGAACTGCATCGCAAGTTCGACGCCCGGCGCCTCGAACTGCTGGCGGCGCGGACGGCGCGCCAGAAGCGCTTCGACGCCGGCGAGAGCCCCGATTTCCTGGCGCAGACCAAGACGTTGCGCGACGGCGACTGGCGCGTCGCGCCGATCCCGGCCGACCTGCTCGATCGCCGCGTCGAGATCACCGGCCCGACCGACCGCAAGATGGTCATCAACGCCCTGAACTGCGGGGCCAAGGTGTTCATGACCGACTTCGAGGACGCCAACGCGCCGACCTGGGCGAACATGGTCGACGGCCAGATCAACCTCGTCGATCTGTGGGCCGGCAAGCTCAGCCACGTCGATCCGGTGAGCGGCAAGTCGTACCAGCTGAACGAGGCGCGCGCGGTGCTGATGGTGCGACCGCGTGGCTGGCACCTGCCCGAGCGCCACGTGGTGGTCGATGGCGCGCCGATGTCCGGCTCGCTGGTCGATTTCGGGCTCTACTTCT
The DNA here is from genome assembly GCA_035604515.1 of Caulobacteraceae bacterium. Classification (GTDB taxonomy): domain Bacteria; phylum Pseudomonadota; class Alphaproteobacteria; order Caulobacterales; family Caulobacteraceae; genus Acaudatibacter. Next base: position 6,428 of record DATNIH010000299.1, read on the forward strand.
TCCACAACGCCAAGGCGACGCTGGCGCAGGGGTCGGGCCCCTACTTCTACCTGCCAAAGATGGAGAGCCACCTCGAAGCGAGGCTCTGGAACGACGTCTTCGTGCTGGCGCAGGAGCAGCTCGGCGTCCCGCAGGGGTCGATCAAGGCGACGGTGCTGATCGAGACCCTGCCGGCGGCGTTCGAGATGGACGAGATCATCTACGAACTGCGCGACCACATGGCGGGGCTCAACTGCGGCCGCTGGGACTACATCTTCTCCTACATCAAGCGCCTGCGCCGCCACCCGGAGGCGCTGACGCCGGACCGCGCGGTGATGGGCATGGGCGCGGCCTTCCTCGCCGCCTATTCGCTGAAGCTGATCCAGACCTGCCACCGGCGCGGCGCCTTCGCCATGGGCGGCATGGCCGCGCAGATCCCGGTGCGCGGCGATCCGGCCGTCAACGAGGCGGCGTTCGCCAAGGTGCGCGCCGACAAGGAGCGCGAGGCGAACAACGGCCACGACGGCACCTGGGTCGCGCACCCGGACCTGGTGGCGGTGGCGATGGAGGTGTTCGACCGCGTGATGCCGGGCCCCAACCAGCTCGGCAAGCTGCGTGAGGACGTGACCATCACCCGCGAGCAGATGCTGAGGGTGCACGATGGCGATCGCACCGAGGCGGGTCTGCGCGAGAACATCCGCGTCGGCGTGCAGTACATCGAAGCCTGGCTGCGCGGCCGCGGCGCGGTGCCGCTCTACAACCTGATGGAAGACGCCGCGACCGCCGAGATCTGCCGCACCCAGATCTGGCAGTGGGTGAACCAGGCCGCCAAGCTCGCCGACGGCCGCGTGGTGACGCCGGCGCTGTTCAAGACCCTGCT
>DATNIH010000300.1:0-12861 GCA_035604515.1 Caulobacteraceae bacterium
CCTGTCAATATCGCGATCAACAGGCCTGGCGTCGCACTCGCGCCCCACAATGGTTCGTTGAACGCGAGCGCGATCACCCACGTCAGAACGAGATAGATACCCGCCCCTAGGCCCGCGCCGACAGCGATTAGGCCGCGCACAGCCCACAAGACATTGAGGACCTTTCGATCTTTCTTCGTCATCGCGAATCCTGCCTCGTAGAGAACTCGCAACGCTGGATCTGGTTGGAAGAGAGAGCTCAGCCTCGCGGGCAGCGCATCACAACGCTCTTGCAGCCGAATAAAACCCTGCGGGCAACCACTGCGCCGCGCGAATTCCGCCGCGGCGGCGAAACCCGCGGCGATGGCGCCGACCGAAGTGCCCCCCACCGAGCGCAATCGATATTTCTTCGCGATCTCGAGAATCGCATAAGGGTAGACCACGCCCGAGGTGAGCCCGCCCTTCAGAATCAGGTCGCATTCCGGCGACCCGAGGCCCAGATCAAAATCCGCGGCAATATAGTCGCGCTCCGAAGTCGGCCTTTGCATGTCCCCGACGCCCCTCTTCCCGCGATAATTGTACACCGATAGCGGTTCAATAGAAATGAGGCCGCTCCAAGCGGGGCGTTTGGCTTGGGCGTAGGTCGGTTTGAGCCGAAATGGTCGCGGAGCGTCGGGGGGTTCGGTGGACACACCGTCTGTTCAGAGCGAAATTGTCAGGGTGGTTGGCTGTGCACGCAGTCGCGCATCGACCGATCTCCGGTGGCCGGCGCAAGTGAAACCTTCGTTTTTCACCTGGCTACGCGGCGTGCTGCCATGCGGGGACAACTCTTCTCCGGCGGCGCATGACGGCCGTCCGGTGCATCCGTGGCGCCGACGAGCCGCTGCTGACTGAGAGAAGGCGCTAGCAAGGACCGCCTGTCGGTCGGCGCCGGAGCGGACATCGAGAGCGTCGGCTCGGGGCTCATTGCTGACACCTGGCGTGTCCGCTTCGACGCGGGCGAGCGCCGTTCGACCCACGCCGAACATTCCGGGTCCGCTTTCGGCAGAGCTGCCATTGTCGCCTTGGACGGGTCCAGCTTTGGACTCGACATTGCGCTCCCGGGACCCCTCAAATCGAGACAGAACAACGATGCGGAGGAGCGCTAAGGGGATGACCAAGCTGGAGGTGTCTTCACGGTCGGAGCTGCGGGCGGCGGACGACGCGGTGATCGAGGACGCGATCGCCCATGCCGATCCGATGGTCCTGCGCGGCCTCATCTACCAGCTCACCGGTGACTCCGAGGTGGCGCGGACCGGTGTGAGGCAGGTTCAGGCCGGCTTCGCCCAGGCTGTCGCGCCGGCGACCGAGGCGGATGTCGCGCTGTTGCGCGCCAAGGCCGCCGACTTCCTGAAGGCCTACCGCGAGAGCGGCGCGGGCATCATCGGGATCGGCCCGCGCGAGCGCCTGCCGGTCAGCCTGGGCCTGATGCTCGGCCGGGATCTGACCGGCGAGGACCTCCAACATCACATCGAGGAACTGGCGGTGGACCCGGCGGCTCGGTCGCTGCACTGGCGCGAGACGCCGGATCCAGCGCGGCTGAAGGACTTCACCGTCACGGTCATCGGCGCCGGCATGGGCGGGCTCAACGCCGCCCTGCAGCTGCGCCAGGCCGGCTTCCCGGTCACCGTGATCGAGAAGAACGCCGGCGTCGGCGGCACCTGGTGGGAGAACCGCTATCCAGGCGCCCGCGTCGACACGCCCAGCCGCTCATACACCCACGTCTTCGGCGTCGACTTCCCCTATCCGAACGCGTTCTGTGAGTGGCGCGAGAACGTGAAGTACTTCGACTGGGTCGCCGACCAGTTCGACCTGCGCCGCCACATCCAGTTCGAGACCGAAGTCCGGGCGCTGACCTGGGACGATGCGGGCGGCGAGTGGCGGATCGACCTCGAGGGGCCGGGCGGAGCGCGCACGATCCGCTCGCGCGCGGTGATCACCGCCGTCGGCTTCCTCAACCGCCCGAACATCCCGCAGATCGCCGGCAGCGAGGATTTCGCCGGCGCGGCGTGGCACACGGCGCGGTGGCCGCAGGGCGCAGATCTGAAAGGCAAGCGGGTCGCGGTGGTCGGCACCGGCTGCACCGGCTACCAGATGATCCCCGAGCTCGCCTTCGAGGCCGCCCACGTCACTGTGTTCCAGCGGACGCCGCAGTGGCTGTTTCCGATCCCCGGCTATCGCTCGCCGTTTCCGCCCCAGGTCAACTGGCTCGACCGCAACCTGCCGTTCCACACCAACTTCATGCGCGCCCGCGCCTGCACCCTCGACGGCCTCGCCGATGTGGCGCAAATCGATCCGGATTTCAGCGATCCGTACGCGTGCAGCGCGCTCAACAAGCGGGCGCGCGATGCGAGCCTCGGCTTCCTGCAGCGCAAGCTCGGCGATCCCGCGCTCGTGGCGGCGATGACCCCGCCCCACCCGGTCTGGTCGGCCCGCGCGGTGATGGTCGACCCGGAGTATTCGATCCTCGACGCGCTATTGCGCGACAACGTCACCCTGGTCTCGGACGGGATCGAGCGCATCGAGCCGCGCGGCGTCGTGGCGAACGGCGGGACGCTGCACGAAGCCGACGTGATTGTCTACGCCACCGGCTTCCACGCCACCGAGTACCTCTATCCGATGACCATCACCGGCCGCGACGGCCGTATGCTCGAGGACCTGTGGGCGCAGGATGGGGCCCGCGCCTACCTTGGCTGCATGATGCCGGGCTTTCCCAACCTCTGGTCCGTGTACGGACCGAACACCAACGGCGCCCTGAACGTGGCCTCGTTCCACGAGAAGGTCGCCCTCTACGCGCTGCAATGCCTGGAGACGCTGGTCCTGGGCAAAGGCTGCGCGATGGAGGTCCGGCCGGAGGCGTATTGGCGCTACAACCGCCTGGTGGACGCGCGCAACCTCGGCAAGGCCTGGAGCGACCCTCGCGCCCACAACTATTACTGGACCGAGCACGGCCGCTCGGCGGTGATGAACCCGTTCTACAGCGCCGAGATGTCGGGCTTCCTGCGCAGGCCCGACCTGGCCGACCTGGAGATCGCCTGATGGACGGTGGCGGCGGCGTCGGCCTGGACGCGCCCCGCGTCGCCCATCACCGCGACGAGTTGCTGGCGAACGGCTATTCGATCATGCCGGACGCGCTGGACCCGGTCTTCTGCGACGAGATCGTCGCGGAGTTCGGGCGGATGCGGGGGGTCTGGCGTCGCGCGCTGGTGCAGTCGTTCCACGGGCGGCGGACGACGCGCTATTTCGACCTCCTGAACGCCGCGCCGATCTTCCAGGCGATTCCGATCGCGCCCAGGGTGCTGGGCGTGGTGCGCGCGGCGCTGGGGGACGACTGCCTGCTCGGCACCTACGGCTCGGTTTCGATCGGCCCCGGCGAACCGGCGCAGATGATCCACGCCGACGACAGCCTCTATCGCATTCCCCGGCAGCACCCGGTGTTCTACGTCAACGTGATCCTGGCGCTGACCGAATTCACCGAAGCCAACGGCGCCACGCGCCTGGTCCCCGGCAGCCATGCCTGGGACTGCTACCCCGAGCCGGGTGTAGGCTACGAAAGCATTGCCGCGGAGATGCCCAAGGGCGGAGCGCTGTTCACCCTCGGCTCGATCTACCACGGCGGTGGAGCGAACCTCACCTCCGATCAGGTGCGGCACGGAATGACCGTCGCTTATGTCGCGAACTGGGTGCGACCGCAGGAGAATTTCCAGGCCGCGGTGAGCCAGGACCGCACGGCGAGCTTCGATCCCGAGTTGCAGGCGCTGATGGGCTGGCGCCTTGGCCCCACCCACGTAGGCCACACTTATGCGGCCGAAGCGCACTGGACTGGTCCGATGGCGGCGAAGGTGGCGCTGAAACGCGACTTCGCGCTCTGAAGGAAGGGCAGCGTGATGAAAGAGTTTCACGGCAAGACGGCGTTTGTCACTGGCGGCGCCAGCGGCATGGGCTTGGCGATGGCGGAGGCGTTCGGCCGCGAAGGCATGAATGTCATGCTCGCCGACATTGAAGAAGGCGCGCTTCGCCGTGCCGTGCAGGCGCTACGCGACAAACAGATTCGTTGCGAAGGCGTCGTCACAGATGTGTCGAGCCGACATTCGATGCGCGAGGCGGCGCTCGAGACGATCGCCAAATTCGGCAAGGTGCACGTCGTCGTGAACAACGCCGGCGTCGCCGTCTCCGCGCCAATGGAGCGGCTCACCGAACAAGAGTGGCGCTGGGTGCTCGACGTCAATCTGAAGGGCGTCGCCAACGGCGTGGAGATCTTCGTTCCGCTGATCGACAGTCATGGCGAGGGCGGGCATATCGTGAACACAGCTTCGCTCGCGGGGCTCTTCACAGGGCCGGGCATCGAGCCTTACAGCGCCACGAAATACGCCGTCGTTGGCATGAGCGAAGGCTGGCGCGCGGAGCTGAAGTCCAAGAACATTGGCGTATCGGTGCTGTGTCCGGCGCTGGTGAACACCAACATTCTCGACAGCTACCGCAACCGGCCCGCCCCGTACGGCGGCCCGCGACCGCTCGACGATGCGCGGCGCGCACAGGTCCAACAGATGATGGATCAAGGCGGCATGCCGGCGAACGTCGTCGCCATGGCGGTGCTCGAAGCCGTCAAGGACGACACCCTCTACATCATCCCGCACCCCGAATACCGCGCGGTGGTGGAGCCGCGCCTGGAAGCGATCGAGCGCGGGTTCGATCGCGCGGAGAAAAGCCCCGCGCTGAATGGCGCGCCAGCGGCGCCCGCCGGGAGCATGCGCGGCAAGACCGTGTTCATCACCGGCGGGGCGAGCGGCATCGGGCTCGGCATGGCGCAGGCGTTTGGCGCGGAAGGCGCGAACGTAATGATCGCGGACGTTCAGGAGGGCGCGATCCCGGGAGCGCTCGAAATGCTGCGCGCCAAACAGATCCGCGCCGAGGGCGTTGTCTGTGACGTGACGAGCCGCGACTCCGTGCGCGCCGCCGCGCTCGAAACGATCGCGACGTTCGGAAAGGTGCACTACGTCTGCAACAACGCGGGCGTCGCTGTCATGGCCCCGATCGCGGAAATGACCGAGGCGGAGTGGGATTGGCAGAACGCGGTCAACATCATGGGCGTCGTCCATGGCGTCGAGACGTTCGCTCCGCTGATCGCCGCGCACGGCGAAGGCGGGCATATCGTCAACACGGCGTCGGGCGCTGGCCTCGTCTGCGGGCCGCAGGTGCAATACTCCGCCACCAAATACGCAGTCGTCGCGATGAGCGAGGGCTGGCGCGAGCAGTTGAAGGGCCGGAAGATCGGCGTCTCCGTGCTGTGCCCGGGCTTCGTAAACACCAACATTATGGTGAGCCGCCGCAATCGCGGCGCGGACTATGGCGGGCCTGGGCAGGACCCGGCGGGCGCCGGGCGCATCCTCGCCGAGCGCGGCATCGATCCGCTCGTTGTCGGCCAGCGCGTCCTCGAAGGCGTCAAGGCCGACGAGGACTATGTGCTGACCCACTGGGATTTCCGCGAGCAGGTGGAGAAGCGCCACCGCCGCATCCGCGCCGCGTTCGACTACTGGGAGAAGAGCCCCGCGATCAACACGCTACCGAAGCGCGAGCCGCCGCCGCTGGGGGTGCTGCGCGCGACGGAATAGGTCGAGAAGCCGAAGTCAGCGCAGCGCATTACACCAGGGCTTCAGCGACCAGCAGCTCGACGATCCGCTCGTCGTCGTACCCGAGGATGTCCTTGAGGATCTCGTCCATGTCGCGGCCAAAGGACGGCAGTGTCTGGTCCACTCGGGCGGGGGTGCGCGACATTCGGGTCGCGCAGGCTTCGATCGCGCCGTCGCGACCGCACGGATGGGGCCGGTAGATGATGTGGCTCAGGTGGTCCAACTGCGGATCGCGGGCGAGATCCTCTGCGGTCTGGACCACGCTGGCGGCAACCCCTGCCGCCTGCAGCAGCGCTTCAGCCTGTTCGGCGGTTTGCGTTGCAGTCCAGGCTGAAATCAGACCGTCCAATTTCCGCCGATCCAACTGGCGAGCTGCGGTCCTCCCGTGGGATTGAAGGTGCGGCGCCAAAGTGTCGATAACACCGCAGATCGCGGTCCAGCGCGCATCGTCTTCGCAGGCGATCGCGACCCAACGGTCCTCGCCAGCCGCGCGATAGACGCCGTGCGGCGCCATTTCGGGATCGTCGTTGCCGCGCCGGGCAAAGTTGCGGCCGTTGGCGGCGTAGTCGAGGATGGCCGGCGCGAGAAAGTGCATGCCGGCCTCGGCCTGGGAGAGATCGACGTACTGCCCTTGGCCGGTACGCCGGCGGTGTTCCATCGCCGCCAGCATGGCGATGGCGGCATAGCGGGGCGAGATGTAGTCGGTGTAGGCGCCGAACGGCCCAACCGGCTGGCGGTCGGGCCATCCGGCCAACTCCACGAACCCGGTGATCGCAGACGCGAGGTTACCGTAGCCGGCAAACGAGGCCAGCGGGCCGGTCTGGCCCATCAGGCAGCTCGAGACCATGACCAGCTCCGGCTTGATTTTGCGCAGGCTCTGGTAGTCGTAACCGAAGGCCTTCATCGCCCGCGGAGAGAAAGACTCGAAGACGAGGTCGGCCCAGCGCACCAGGTCGTGAATCAAGGGGCGCGACGCCTCGTTCGTTAGATCGACGGTGATCAGCTTCTTGCCGGCGTTCAGGTTGTGGAACATCGTCGAGTTTTCGGGCGCCGGATCGCCGTTGATGAACGGACGGATCGTGCGCGCCGTGTCCAGTCGCAGGGTGGATTCCACGCGGACCACCTCGGCGCCGAAGTTGGCCAGATAGCGCGTCGACGCCGGACCGGCCATCACCCAAGCGAAGTCGAGGATCTTGATCCCTGCCAGCGGCCGGGTCGGGTCAAGGTCCTCCACGTCGCTCTTCTCGCGCGCCAGGCGTGCGACCGCTGGCTCCAAGCGGTCCAGCTCGGCGAGCACCTCCTCGCCGTGTTCTCCGACCCGGGGTGGGCGACGGGAGGGGCCGATCGGTGAGGCGGAGAACCCGGCGAATGGCCCGGGATAGCGCACCTCGGCCGAAGGGCCGTCGCCCTCGGGCTTGACCAGGTAACCCCGCGCGGCGACCTGCGTGCTGTTCGCCAAGTCGGCCATGGTGTTAATTGGGGCGATCAACAGCCGCCGTTCGAGGGCCACGGCGAGCAACTCGGCCTTGCTCTTCGACGCTGTGCAGGCGGCAACGCAGTCCTTAACCCGTTCGAACTCCGAAATCGGCTCGCGGCCGTCGATCAGCATAGCGCCGTACTCGATCCAGTCCTTGTCGCGCGTGGCCTCGTCGCAGAACCCCTGCTCGCAGACGTAGTCCATCAGCCGCCGCGTCGCCGGACCGATGGTCGGGCCGAACAGATAGGTGATGGAGACCATGCCGTCTTTCGCCGGCCAGTTGAGCCGAGCTTGCACGGCGCCCACGCGCGGGCCGAAGGCTGAGCGACCGATCAGCGTGTCCCCGACTGCGGTGGCCAGAGCGTTGCCCTGGGTCGCGATCACGACCGCTTCCTGCGCCGCAAGATCGATCCTCTGGCCCAGGCCCGTATGAAGCCGGCTGCGCAGCGCCACCATGACCCCGGCCGCCGCCTCGGCGGCGGCGTGAGCGAAGGCCTGGGGCACGCCCACGCGCACTGGCGCGCGGTCGTCGTCGCCCGCGAGCACAAGCGGCCCGCCCGCCGCCATCAGAGTCAGGTCGGTCCACGCCCAATCGGCTTTCGGGCCGGTGCGGCCGTAGCCGGTCATCGAGACGTGGATCAAGGCCGGGTTGGCTCCCTCCAGCACCGCATCGCTCAGGCCCAGTTGTTCGAGGCGGCCCAAGGGTTCGGACTCGACTAGGACGTCTGCGGTCTCGATCAGGCGCATCAGAGTCGGGCGGTCGCGCTCGGTTGCGATGTCCAGCACGATCGACCGCTTGCCGCGGGCGTACGCCCACCACGATAGCGATCCTTCAGGGTCGACGATGTCGCCGAAGAAAGGGCCCTCCGCTCGGCCGGCCGCGCCGCCGGGCGGTTCGACCTGGACCACGTCGGCCCCCAGATCGGCCAGGATCTGCGCGCACAGCATCCCCTGCCGACCCGTCAGGTCGAGGACGCGAACGGACTCGAGCATGAGCATGCTTCACTCCCTTCCGCCGTCCGCGAAGGCTAAAGGGCGCGCAATGCCTCCGCCTCACGGCATCCCCTCGACTTGAGTTCGGGGCCTGGTGTTTGCCGATAGTTCACCGATGGAGGGGCCAGCGTCCAGGGAGCCTACCACGCACACGTCGACTGTCAGCGAACCTTCGCCAGGAAGGCCAGCACCGCGTCGTTGAAGGCGTCGTTCCTGTCGCCCGCCACCATGTGCGCAGCGCCGGCCACGTCGACCGCCTCGGCGTGCGGTATGAGGCGCAGGAAGTCCGCGACGCCGGCCTCGTCGACGATCTCCGACAACGCGCCGCGTACAAGCAGCGTCGGGACCGCCACCGACTCTGCCGCCTGCCGCATCCGCTCGCCCATTTCGGGCGAGGATCCCCGACCTTGCATGTCCGACATGAAGGCAGGGTCCCAGTGCCAATAGAGCCGCCCGTCGCGTTCGCGCAGGTTGCGCATCAGCCCGGAAGGGTCGGCTGGGCGCGGTCTGTGAGGGAGGTAGCCCGCCACGGCGTCCGCCGCCTCATCGAGGCTGGCGAAGCCTTCCGGGTTCGCGCGCATGAACTCGCCAATCTTTCCGGCGCCGTCGCGGTTCATCTGCGGGACGATGTCGACCAGCACCAGCGAGCTGGCGCGCAACTCGCCGCCGATGGCGAGCAGCGCGGCCATTCCCCCGAGAGAGGCGCCGACCAGCGCGGGAGGCTGCCCCAGGGTCGCCGCAACCGCGGTCAGATCGGCTGCGAAGGCATCAAGGCCGTAGTCGCCGTCGCTTGCCCAATCGCTCTCGCCGTGTCCGCGAAGGTCGAGCGAAACGACGCGATAGCCGCCAGTGGCCAGCGCCGAGGCAGCTTTCTTCCACGCGCCCCGGGTCTGGCCCCCTCCGTGCATCAACATGACCGGCGGCCCATCCTCGGGTCCACCGACGTCCGCTGCGAGCGTCACGCCCCCCGAACCCGTCAACCGCTGTGTCTGCACACGCGCCTCCACGCTGGTCGCGCCCACCCGAGGGCGCGATGGTCCGAGCCCAAAAGCGTGTGGCGCCCGAAGGGCAGTCAAGCGGCCCAGCTTGAGGTGCGTGAATGCCGGACGGCCAGTTTTGCTGGGTTGGGTCAGCAGCTAGCGGCTCGTGATCGAACGACCGCTAACGGGCATGCGTCCAAGGTCAGCTCTTGGCGCTGACCACACGTAAGCGTTCGAGAATGTGGCCCCGGCCGCACGAAAGGCCGGCCGAAGCGCTGGGCCCTCAGGCGGACTGCAGTTCCGGATAGAGCGGGGAGCTTGCCTTTAGGAACCGTAGCAGATGCCGCATGCGCGCGATGACTCGTCCATCCTCGTCGCGGGTCGTCGCGTCCCACCAGAGGCACTCGGTCTTGGGGCTGTCGCCAACGTCCAAGACCGTGCCCGCAACCCAGTAGGGCCTGTCCAGGAAAACGGGGCCGTTCTCGTAGGCGATCTCGAAGGCGCCGAACATGCCGGACGCATCGCCGATGTGAGGCGATATGCGGTCGTGATGGTGGCTCTCGCCGTCCCCCACCAGAAGTCGGAACATCAAGGCGGCCGTCGAGCCGATGGACGCGATCGGCGGTCCCCATGGAGACGGACCCTGATACCAGGGCAGGGGCTCGTTGTTGGCGCCCGATGCGATCGCTGCGTCCTGGTCCGCCCTGCGCGCCGTCATCTGGACGCGTCCGAGAGGCTGGCCGCGCTTCACGCCGTTCAGGAGCCTCAGGCCGGCGCCGTCAGAACTCCGCCGATCGCGCAGCGCCAGCTCGGAGCGCGAGTGATCCCCGAGCGAGGCGGTTCCCTCGCAGACGCGGAACGCATGCTCATCGGCCCTGCGAGCGAAGACGCGCGTCTGGGCCCCCGCCGCCGACGGCCGCCCGACGACCGCCTGCACGGGCTCGCCTGAGACCACGATGTTGAGGAAATAGAGCGAGAGCGCGCCCCGCTCGAACCACTCCTGTCCATAGGTCTGGACGAGCAGCGGCGCGAAAAGGTCGAGATGCAGATTGCCGCCGACGGCCGAGCCCCTGAAGCCCAGCCGTTTCGCCTGTTCGGCGTCATGGATGCTGCTGTTCGAAAGGTTGAGCGCGATGCGGGGCGGACCAACCAGAGGCTCGGCCCGGGTGTCAACGATGCTCATAGGCGCTTGCTCCTCATTCTGGCCTGGCGAGGCGCGCCAGTGCGTTCATGTGGCTCTGGTAGCGGAAAGCCGCGCCGAGGCCCTGGATCTCCAGGGCCGCATTGTAGACGCTCTTCTTGTAGCGCGCGTCCACCGGCCCGAGCTTCGCACAGTCAGCGGCCACGGCGTCCACCGTGGCGTCGAGATCGGCCTCCGGAACCGCCAGCGTAACGAGGTCGAAGCGCTCGGCCGTCGCACCATCGACGACACGGCGGGTAAGCAGCAGGTAGCGAGCCTTCTTGAGCGGCATGGCGAACTGCCAAAGCGGCATTGAAGAGGAGCCGACGCCAGCGGCGGGATGGCCTAGGCGCGCCGTCTCAGCCGCCACCGAGATATCGCAGAGGAGCTGAAGGTAGCAACCGGCCGCCAGCGCGTTGCCGTGCACGCGGGCGATAGTGACCTTCGGGCAGTTCCAGATGCGGAGGTAGCGCTGCTCGATGTCGGCAAGGGCAGCCATTGCGGTCTCGACCCGCCAGCGACCGTCCTCGCCAGGCGGCGTGATGTAGTAGCTGCCACCCTTCAGGTCGTACCCGGAGCAAAACGAGGGTCCGGCGCCTGCTAGGACAACGACCGAAACGCTGTCGTCGGCGCCCGCCTGCGCGAACGCCGCGTCCAGATCGTCCATCATCTGGTGGTTCAGGGCGTTGTGCTTGTCGGGGCGATTGAGAGTGACCCGCGCCACTCCGTCCGCCACTGAGTAGAGCACGGTCTCGAATGACATGGCCTCCTCCTGCCGCGGCCCAGGTGCGACTGCCAGTCTGACGCACCATCCGTTGCACAAGCAAAGAGGCGATATTGGTGCGACCTGACCAAAAGGCCGCTTCCCGGCACGGAGGCAACGCCTGCGATTGGCGCACAGTGGACTTGTTCGCCATAGCCAGTCGGTGAAAGCACCGGCAGAGGAGCCAAGCTTCAGGCGCCAGGAGGGCCGATCTGAAGCTCCCCGAGCTCAAGCTCCCCGGTCGAGATCCGGTCGCGCAGCTCGCGCTTCAGCACCTTGCCGGAGGCGTTCCGGGGCAGGACGTCGACGAAGACCACGTGACGCGGCTTCTTGTAGCTGGCGATGCGCTCGCGGCAGAATGCCACCAGGTCGGCTTCGGTGACGGCCTCGCCACTGCGCACGCAGACGACGGCGACGACCTTCTCGCCCCATTTCGGGTCCGGCGCGCCAATGACCGCCGCCTCTACCACGGCGGGATGCTCATAGAGGATCTCCTCGACCTCGCGCGGATAGACGTTCTCGCCGCCGGTCAGGATCATGTCCTTCTTGCGGTCGACGATGTACAGATATCCGTCCTCGTCCCAGACACCGATGTCGCCGCTCCTGAACCATCCGTCCACGAACGAGGCCTCGGTCGCCTCGGGATTGCGCCAGTAGCCCGTGAGCACCTGGTCGCCCTTGATCGCGATCTCGCCCGGCGTTCCGGGCGCGGCGTCGCGGCCCTCGTCGTCCACCACCCGCACCCGCGCCAGCGGCATCTGGCGGCCGACGGATCGGAGGATCGGAAGGCCTTGGTCGGCAGCGCGGTCGTGGTCGTCCGGGCTCATGAACATCACGTTGCCCGAGAGCTCGGTCATGCCGAACCCGGTCGAGAAGCCGACCCCCGGCCACTTGGCCCTGGCGCGCCGCAACACCTCAGCCGGCATCGACGATGCGCCGTAGCCTATCCGCCTGAGCGTCGAGAGGTCGAACCGCTCGGTGATCGGATCCTCGAGCAGCATGGCGATCATCGTCGGCGCCATCGCCGTGTTTGTGACGCCCCAGGTCTCGACGTTGCGCAGCAGCGTCTCGGGATCGAAGCTTCGCAGCAGCACCACGGGCCAGGTGCGCAGGTGGTACATCGGCATCACGTAGCCGGCGACGTGGAACTGCGGGAAGGTGAACATGCATACCTCCTCCGGCGCGGATTCCCAGGCGCACATCGAGTTCACGACCGCCGCCATCAGGTTCTTGTGCGAAAGCATCGCGCCCTTCGGCAGGCCAGTGGTGCCCGAGGTGTAGAGCAGCCAGCAGAGGTCGTTCTCCGCCGGCCGCCGGGACGGCTCGACCGCCTCGCCGCGGGCCACGAAGGCGTCGTACCCGTCGCAGTCCTCCGCCTCATCGCCGATCAGCAGAATGCGTTCGACAGACGGGATGTCGGCGCGAATCTGGCGAACGGTGGGCAGGTATTTCGGTTCCACCACTAGCACCCGAGGCGCGGCGTTGCCGATGATGTAGGCGAGCTCGCGGCCCGAGAGGCGGTAGTTGAGCAGCGTTAGCGCCAGCGATGCGCCCGGGACGCCGTAGTAGCACTCAACGTATTCGGAGCAGTTCTCGGCCAGGATCGCGACGCGGTCGCCGGCCTCGGTGATCGGAGTCAGCGCGTTCGACAGCCGCCAGCAGCGGTCGCGCAATTCACGGTAGGTGAACACGCGATCCTGGAAACGAACCGCCACCTGGTCAGGCGCATGGTGCGCGGCCAGCACTGGGACATCGCTAAGCAGCATCACTGTCTCCCATCGAGCCGGTCCGATCCAAGCGGGGCTGACGCTTGAATTTTT
>DATNIH010000301.1:0-5355 GCA_035604515.1 Caulobacteraceae bacterium
GATGGAGGCGCTCTCCCAAGCGGCGGCGGACATCTCCGCCGCGCTCCCCGGCGTCTCTGTCAGCGTGCGGCTGCAGGGCCGTGAGCCGGTGTTCGTAGTCGAGGGCGCGCCCGCCGCGGCCCAGCCCGACGCCGGCTTCGACGACCCGGGCTCAGAAGAAGGGGAGACCGAGGCCACCGCCCGCATCACCCTGCGCATCCCCGAGACCCTCAAGGCCCGGGCCGAGGCGCTCGCCGCCCGGCGAGGCCAATCGCTGAACACCTGGCTGGTCGGCGCCGCCCGCGCGGCCGCCTCCGACCGGCCGCATCACCCCGGCGAGAGCCTCCACGGCTTTCCCGGCCGCCGCATGAAAGGATGGGTTCGATGAACGAGCGCCACCACAGCTTCGAGACCCCCTCGCCCACCCGGCTGCGGGTCGAGATCCCCAACGGCCAGATCACCGTCACCGCGGCGCAAACCGCCACGACTGACGTCGATCTTTCCGCCCCGCACGGCGACGCCGGCGCGCTGGCCTGGGTCGCCGACGCCGAGATCGCCCAGATCGGCGGCGAGATCGTCGTGCGCGGCCCGAAGGTGTCGCTCAGCCTGTTCCGCAGCTGGGGTCCGATCGAGGCGCGTATCCGCGTGCCGCTCGGTAGCGACGCCCACCTCTCTATCGGCGCCGGCGGCATCGAGACGCTGGGCAAGCTCGGCAAGCTGACCGCCAACACCGGCGCCGGCTCGGTGAAGCTGGACGACTGCGACGAGGCCCGCGCCCACACCGGCGCCGGCAACGTCGAGATCGCCTCGGTGACCGGCTCGGTCGACACCAAGACCGGCGCCGGCAAGGTGACGGTGGGCCGGATCGGCGCCAACGCCCACATCGTCACCGCCGCCGGCAACGCCAAGGTCGGCGACATCACCGGCTCGGCGCGGTTCACCACCGCCCACGGCAGCATCGAAGTCGCCAGCGCCGGCGACAGCCTCGAGGCGTTCACCGCCTCGGGCAATGTCGACGTGCGCCGGGCCGACCACGGCCGGGTGCGGGCCAAGACCGTGTCCGGTTCGGTCTCGGTGGGCGTGCCGAACGGCGTGGCGGCCCTGCTCGACATCTCGACCCTGAGCGGCCGGGTCCGCTCGGACCTGGCCGCGAGCGGCGCGCCCGGCGACGGCGAGGCGCACGTGGAGCTGATCCTCTCGACCGTCAGCGGCAACGTCAACGTGGCGCGGGCCTGACCCCCAACCAAGCTTAGAAGGACTACCGACATGCCCGCAGACGACGCGGCCGCGGCCGCCACCACGACAACGCCCGGCCCGGTGTCCGTGCTCTGGTCGACCCAGTTCGATCTGGCGTCGAACCTCAACGACCGGACCTACCACATCTGCGTGTTCGAGCCGCCGCTGCCGCCGCCGGACGCCGGCTATCCGCTGCTGGTCGTGCTCGACGGCAACCTGACCTTCCCGATCGCGGCGGCGATGGCGGCGAGCTACGTCTTCTCCGGATGTCCGGCCGTGGTGGTCGGCGTCGGCTATGCGGCCACGCCGTTCGAACTGCCGCTGCTGCGGCTGCGCGATCTGACCCCGCCGACGCCGCCCGAGGGCATTCCGAAGCGACCCGGCGCCCCGCCGCTGGGCCCCGAACATTTCGGCGGCGCGCCCGAGTTCTATCGCTTCCTCACCGAGGAGCTGCGCCCGACGATCGCCGCAAGGTACAAGATCGATCCAAGCCGCGAGGCGCTGTTCGGCTATTCGCTGGCTGGCCTGTTCGTGCTGGACACGCTGTTCAATCATCCGGGCGCGTACAGCCGCTACATCGCCGCCAGCCCGTCGATCTGGTGGAACGAGTGCGCGGTGCTGAAGCACGAGCGCGCCTTCGCCCGCGCTGTCGAGACCGGAGCGGCGTCGCCCCGCGTGCTGATCACGGTCGGCGACCGCGAGCAGACCCCGGGGCGCCTGCCCCCCGGCATGAGCCTCGAGGACCTCGAAACCCAGCTGATCGAAAGCCGCATGGTCGACAACGCCTGGGAGCTGGGCACGCGCCTCGAGAAGCTCAAAGGCGACGGCTACCACGCGCGTTTTCACGCCTTCGAGGACGAGGACCACCTCACCGGCACTGCAGCGTCGGTCGGACGGGCGCTCGACTTCGCGCTGCGGGACTGAGAGCTTTGGCCGGCCTCCGAAAGCGCTCGCTGGTCCTGGCCGGCCACGGCACCTCGCTGGCGCTGGAGCCCGAGTTCTGGACCGTGCTGGAGGCGCTGGCCGCCGCACGGGGCCTCAGCCTCGCCGGCCTGATCGCCGCCATCGACGCCGAGCGGGCCGCGCGGCCGCTCGCGTCCGCCTGCCGCCTGGCCGCGCTCGCGTTTGCGGCGGAACGGCGGGCCTAGCTGGGCGTCTTGAAGGTCGGCGCGGCGGCTGCGGGCTCGCGCACGTGGTGGCCGCCGCTGAGCACCATCACCGCCACGAACACGGCGATCACCAGCAGGCCCAGCCCGCCCCAGATCCAGGGCATCAGGGTCTGCTCGTCCTGCGCCTGCGCTTCGCCTTTCAGCGGCTCATCGGTGTCCGGATCGGCCATCGGCTAGACGTCCCGACTCGCGGCGGATTCGCCACACGTCCATGTCTAACCGGCCGCGCCCGAAATCGGAAGATCAGCCTTGGCCTTGCGGCGCGTGTGTCATCGCCACATGCGGCTGCGTCAGCACCGGCCGCAGCCCGCCGCCGATGTTGACCATCAGCAGCACCAACACCGCCACGATCAGCGCCGCCACCACCGCGCCGCCGGACGCGCCTAGGCCCCCGCCGTTGCCCGGTTCCATAAACATCACGCTCCGTCAAAATCGCCCCGTGTTCAAAACGGGAGGGCGTAGATGGGGTTCCCAAGCCTGCGTTTCCAGTTGGAAATGCCGCGTGCCGACTCTGACCGTAATGATCGGCAATTCCCCGCTGTCCCGATCCCGCTTCGAGTAACAGGAACCCCAGCCGGAATGCGTCTCAGTCCCCTCCTCTTCGCCTTCGCCGCGCTCTTCGCCGCCAGCGCCTGGTCCGCCCAGGCCCAGACCGAGGCCGACGAAGCCCGGGACCACTTCGAGGCAGCGCTCGCCGACGACTGTCCGCAAAAGCAGCTGCAGCTGCTGTCGGCCCGCAATCTGCGCGACGGCCTCGACAGCTACGTCGAAGGCCTGCCGCCGGACGTCCACGACCTGGTGCAGAAAGCCGAGAGCGACCGCTGCTCCAACGCCGACGCCGGCGCGGCGTGCGTCAACATGGCCGACATCCAGGCCGCCGATCAGGTCGGCCGCATCGACGACCTGGCGCTCTCGATCTGCGGCTCGTTCCTGCGCTGCACCGACCAGGGCGTCTGCGACTACGCGCGGTAGGGGGGCTGCGCCCCACCTACCCCTTCCCCCTTTGGGGGAAAGCGGCGAGCCGCGCGAAGCGCGCTTCGCCGATGGGGGGAGTCACCGGGAGAGCCCCCATCGGCGACGCATGCTTCGCATGACGCGCCGCTTTCCCCCAGAGGGGGAAGGGTTATGCCGTCTCGCCGCCACACCTGACCTACTGCCGCTTCCCCATCGTGCTACATATGTTCCACCCTTGGAATCGATCCGCCCACCGCCTGTGTCCGACGCGCCCCGCATCTCCGATCTCGCCCGCGTTCCGCCGCCCGACTACCTGTCGGGGCTGAACCCGGAGCAGCGCGAAGCGGTGGAGGCCGTCGACGGGCCGGTGCTGGTGCTGGCGGGCGCCGGGACCGGCAAGACCCGGGTGCTGACCACGCGGCTGGCGCACATCCTGGCCACCGGCCGCGCGCGGCCGTGGGAGCTGCTGGCGGTCACCTTCACCAACAAGGCCGCCCGAGAGATGCGCGAGCGCATCGGCGCCATCATCGGCCCGGCGGCCGAGGGGCTGCGCTGGGTCGGCACCTTCCACTCGGTCGCGGCCCAGATCCTGCGCCGGCACGCAGAGCTGGTCGGACTGAAGTCGAGCTACACCATCATCGACGTCGACGACCAGGAGCGGCTGATCAAGCAGCTGCTGGAGGCCGAGAACATCGACTCCAAGCGCTGGACGCCGCGCCACCTCGCAGGCCTGATCGACCACTGGAAGAACCGCGGCTGGGTCCCGGCCAAGCTGCCGGCGTCCGAGGGCGCGCATTTCGCCAACAACCGCGGGGCGAGGCTCTACGCGCTCTACCAGGACCGGCTGCGGGTGCTGAACGCCTGCGACTTCGGCGATTTGCTCTTGCACAACCTGACCATCTTCACCGAGCACGCCGACGTGCTGGCCGATTTCCATAGTCGGTTCAAATACATCCTGGTCGACGAGTACCAGGACAGCAACGTCGCCCAGTACCTCTGGCTGCGGCTGCTGGCCCAGGGCCGGCAGAACCTGTGCTGCGTCGGCGACGACGACCAGTCGATCTACGGCTGGCGCGGCGCCGAGGTGGACAACATCCTGCGCTTCGAGCGCGACTTTCCGGGCGCCAAGGTGGTCCGTCTCGAGCGCAACTACCGCTCCACCGCCCACATCCTCGCCGCCGCCTCGGGCCTGATCGCCGCCAACAAGGGCCGGCTCGGCAAGACGCTGTGGACCGAGGCGGAAGGCGGCCAGAAGGTCAAGGTGCGCGGGGTCTGGGACGGCGAGGCCGAGAGCCGCCTGGTCGCCGACGAGATCGAACGCTGGGTCAAGGACAAGCGCCGCTATCGCGACTGCGCCATCCTGGTGCGCGCCTCGTTCCAGATGCGGGCGTTCGAAGAGCGGTTCGTGATGCTGCAGATCCCCTACCAGGTGATCGGCGGCCCGCGCTTCTTCGAGCGCGCCGAGATCCGCGACGCCCACGCCTACCTGCGGCTGATCCAGTCGGAGGACGACGACCTGGCGTTCGAGCGCATCGTCAACACCCCCAAGCGCGGCATCGGCGACACCACTGTGCAGAAGCTGCTGGCGGTGGCCCGGGGCGGCGGGGTCTCGGCCAGCGTCGCGGCCCGCGAGCTGGTGCGCACCGACGAACTGGCCGCCCGCACCCGCACCGCGCTGGCCAACTTCCTGCGCGATGCCGACCGCTGGCGCGCGGCGGCGCTGCCCCATCCGCGCCTGCTGGAGACCGTGCTCGAGGAGAGCGGCTACACCGACGCGCTGCGGCTCGACAAAGGCCCGACCAGCCAGACCCGGCTCGAGAACCTCAAGGAGCTGGTGCAGTCGATGGCGGCGTTCGACACGCTGCAGGCCTACCTGGAGCACGTCTCGCTGGTGATGGACCTCGACCGCGAGAGCGGCGAGAACTCGGTGCAGATCATGACGCTGCACTCGGCCAAGGGCCTGGAGTTCCCGCTGGTGTTCCTGCCCGGCTGGGAGGAAGGCGTGTTCCCCAGCCAG
>DATNIH010000302.1:0-46542 GCA_035604515.1 Caulobacteraceae bacterium
CGGCGCCGGCCTACATCCCGGCCGCCGGTCACCTGTGGGACCTCGCCCGCCGCAAGGGGCTGACCTATCGCAACTACGGCGAATACGCGACGCGCGCCAGCAAGGGCGGGCCGATGCAGGCGCAGCCTGGGATCGACGCGCTCTGGGGCCACGTCAGCCCCGACTACCTCGGCTTCAACGCCCGCGACACCGACAACATGGCGGTGTTCCTCAAGGAATTCGACGGCTTCGAGGCCGCCTTCGACAGCCCGGACCCTAACCGTCGCCTGCCCAACCTGGTGGTGATGTCGCTGCCCGAGGACCACACCCGGGGAACCGACCCGGGCGCCTTCACGCCGGTGGCGATGGTGGCCAGCAACGACGACGCGCTTGGCCAGCTGGTCGACCGGGTCAGCCACTCGAAGTACTGGGCCACGACGGCGATCTTGGTGCTCGAGGACGACGCCCAGGACGGCCCCGACCACGTCGACGCGCGCCGCACGGTCGCCCTGCTGGCCAGCCCCTACGTGAAGCGCGGCTTCGTGGACCACACCTTCTACACCACCAGCTCGTTCGTCCGCTCGATCGAGCTGCTGCTGGGCCTGCCGCCGATGAGCCAGTTCGACGCCGCCGCGACACCGCTCTACACGGCGATGGGCGCCGCGCCGGACCTGACGCCGTACACCGCGCTTCCGCCGCAGGTCGACCTCAACGCGAAGAACACCGTCACCGCTTTCGGCGCCGCCGCCAGCGCCCGCATGGACTTCTCCGACGAAGACCGCGCGCCGATGCATCTGCTCAACGAGATCATCTGGAAAAGCGTGCGCGGCGCGGCCTCGCCCATGCCGGCCCCGACCCACCGGTTCCGGCCTCTGGTCGACGGCGCGCCATAGTCCGCCCCCGGGGGGCATCCCCGCTGCTGACACCAAACCGCCAGCCGCCCCGCTAAGCTGCTGTTCGAGCAACAGTCTTGGAGGGCCCACGATGAAGAAGCTCGACCTGGCCGCCATCTCCACCGAGAGCGGCTGCAACTATCCGGCGCCGTTCGACCGGCCCTGCCTGGGCGCGACCTGGAAGCGGCTCGGCAACGCCGGAGGCCTCACCCAGTTCGGCGTCAACCTCTCGCGACTGCCGCCCGGCGTCTGGTCCAGCCAGCGCCACTGGCACAGCCACGAGGACGAGTTCGTCTATGTGCTGGAGGGCGAACTGGTCTCGATCACCGACGGCGGCGAGGAGGTGCTGGGCCCTGGCGACTGCATCGCGTTCAAGGCCGGCGCCGAGGACGGCCACCACCTGGTCAACCGCTCCAGCCGCGATGCATTGGTGCTGGAGGTCGGCACGCGTGATCCCGAACACGACCGCTGCGTCTATCCCGACATCGACATGGTCGCCGAACCCAAGGTCGAGCCCTACCTGCACCGCACCGGCGAAGCCTACCCGGTCAACAAACCCAGCACCTGGCTGGTGGGGCAAGCGCCTTAGTTGTTCACTCGGCGACGGCGTAACCCCTCACCCTCCCAACTGCTCCGCAGTCGGGCCCCTTCCTCTCCCTGCGGGAGAGGTGAGAACTAGTTCGGGGGGCAGCCGTGGAAGACGCCGGCTTTCATCACCGTCAGCGTCGCCAGGTTCAGCGGCATCAGCGGCGACATCGAGTGGGCGCCGTCGCCGGTGAAGAGGTCGATGCGGCCGCGGTGGATCGCGCTGCCGACGTCGGAGGCGTACCAGTAGCCGTCGTGCCGGGCGCCATTGGGCATCGGCAGGCCGACGGTCTCCTTGATGAACAGGATGGTGTGGCGCGGCAGGTCGATGCCGTCGACGGCCGCGGTGCGCATCGCCACCACCCTGCAGCCCAACGAGTCGAGGGCGCTCATGCCGCGCTCGCCGGCATGGTAGAGCGTGGCCTTCAGGTAGTAGTCCGCCGAGCCGGGCAGGGCGCCGGTGATGGCGGAGGTGACTAGGTCGCCGATCGGGTCGGACGGCGGCTGGATCTGGGGCGCCGGGCTCTGGGGTTGGGTTTGAGTCGGAGTCTGAGCTTGGCCAGAACTGACCGGATTCGTCGGTGACGCCGGCTCGGCGTATGCCCCAGATGACGCGGCCCCCAAGGCCGTGACTAGGGCGCACGCCAGCGTGGCGAGGCATGCCAGGAAGCGCTTCATCAGCTCTTGCCCTGTTGTTTCTCGTCGCGTTGCAAAGCCAGTCGTACAGTCGTCACAAACCCTGGGCAACCAAAAACAAGGTCGCAGCCATGATAACGATCTACGGCGATCGCATCTCGGGCAATTGTCTGAAGGTCAAATGGACCGCCGAAAGGCTAGCGATTCCGTTCACTTGGATCGATGTGAACGTTGTTAACCGAGAGACTCGGACCGAAACGTTTCTAGCTATGAATCCAGCCGGCCAGGTCCCGACTATTGTGCTGGAAGATGGCCGGCCGCTGGCGCAATCCAACGCCATCATCCTCCACCTCGCCGAGCGCTCCGCACTGATTCCCGCCGACGCCTACGAGCGCGCCAAGATGTTCGAGTGGCTGTTCTGGGAGCAGTACAGCCACGAGCCGACCATCGCGGTGGTGCGCTTCCAGGTGAAATATCTGGGCAAGCCCCGCAGCGAGGTCGATCCGGCGCTGGCAGCCAGAGCCGAGGCGGCGCTGGTGCTGATGGACCGGGCTCTGAGCGGCCAGCAATTCCTGGTCGGCGCGCAGCTGACGCTGGCCGATATCGCCCTGGTCGCCTACACCCGCTTCGCCGCCGACGGCGGCTTCGATCTGGCCGATTACCCGGCGGTTGACGCCTGGGTGCGGCGTGTCGAGCACGAACTGCCGATAAGGGACCCTAGATGAGAGCAGGATTTCTGGCCGCGGTCCTGGCGCTGGGCGCGGCCGGCGAGGCGCTGGCCTGGGGCTCGAGCGGCCACCGCATGATCGGCGAGGCGGCGATCGAGGCGCTGCCGGCCGACCTGCCGCCGTTCCTGCGCAGCGCCGCCTCGGCCACGGCGGTCGGCGAGCTCAGCCGCGAGCCGGACCGCTCGCGCGGTTCGGGCAAGACCCACGACGCCGACCGCGACCCCGGCCACTTCGTCGACGGCGGCGATGACGGCAAGGTCGCCGGCGTGCTGCCGCTGGGCGCCCTGCCGCCGACCCGCGAGGATTACGAAACCGCACTGCGCGGCGCCGGGACCACCAGCTGGAAGATGGGCTATCTGCCCTATTCGATCATCGCCGACTGGCAGCAGCTGGTGAAGGATTTCGGCTACTGGCGGGTCGACGACGCCGGCGCGCGCCACACCGCCGACGCCGCTCACAAGGCCTGGCTGGAGGCCGACCGCGTGCGCCGCGAAGGCCAGATTCTGATCGACATCGGCCTCCTGTCGCACTTCGTCGGCGACGGCAGCATGCCGCTGCACGCCTCGATCCACTACAACGGCTGGGGCCCGTTCCCGAACCCGAACGGCTACACCCTTGAGCACGTCCATGTGCCTTGGGAGGGCGTTTATGTGCGCCAGGTTGTCACCGTCGCGGCAATGAAGGCGGCGATGAGCCCGTTCCACGATTGCGGCTGCCCGATCGAGCAGCGGGTCGGCGCCTATCTGGCGGGCGATCTGACGACGGTGATTCCATTCTACGAACTGGAGAAGGCCGGCGCGTTCAAGCCTGGCGTCGCCAAGGGCGTGGAATTCACCACCGGGCGCGTCGCCGCCGGCGCCTCGGAGCTGCGCGACGAAATCGCGCTTGCATGGAAGGCTAGCGCTGACGCGAAAATCGGTTATCAGCCGGAACTCAACGTCGGCGATGTTGAATCGGGCAAGGTCGATCCCTTCGACAGCCTCTACGGCGACGACTGAACCAAAGTCGTGTATAGGTCGGATGATCGGAATGCGGAGCTTTGTCGAGTGTCCGCTCGGGCACAGGACGAGGCAGGAGCGTGAGCAAAGCCATTGGCCGCACGGGCTGCGGGTTGACGCCGCCCGATAAGCCTTTCAGATTTCCCAATGACTCGACAGCGGGGGTGGTAACTTCGCTGGCGTCGGGGGGGCGCATGGACGACACGGGCATGTTTCTCCATAGCGTCGAGGCGTTACGTCTCCACGTCGATCGGCGACTAGCCGAATTGATCCCCTCGCCGGGGGAGGAACCAGGCCGCCTGGGCGAGGCCGCGCACTATGCGTTGCTGGCGCCAGGCAAACGGTTCCGCCCGCTGCTCACCCTGCTGACCGCCGAGGCGTTCGGCGCGCCGATCGCCAGGGCGCTCGACGTGGCCTGCTCGATGGAGATGGTCCACGCCGCCTCGCTGGTGCTCGACGATCTTCCCTCGATGGACGACGCGCGGCTGCGCCGCGGCCGGCCGACCACCCACCGCGTCTACGGCGAGGCCGACGCCATCCTGGCGTCCGTCGGCCTGCTGACCCGGGCGTTCGGCGTCATCGGCGCGGCCGACTGCCTGCCGGCCGAGCATCGTAGCGAACTTGTGATGTCGCTGGCCGAAGCGGTCGGCTTCCACGGCCTCGTCGCCGGCCAGGCGTTGGACCTCGCCGAGCGCAACCGGCCGCGCACGGTCGCGGAGCTCGACGCGCTCAATCACCGCAAGACCGGCGTGCTGATGATGGCCGCGGCCGAGGCCGGCGCGCTGATCGGCGGCGCCGACCCCGCCGCCCGGCGCGAGCTCGGCGAATTCGCCCGCCGCATCGGCCTGGCGTTCCAGATTCGCGACGACCTGATCGACGTCGACGGCGGCGACCACGTCGGCAAGGACGTCGGCAAGGACGCCGGCATGACCACCGTGGTTTCGGCGCTGGGGCCGCGGGCCGCGGTCGCCGCGATCGAGGCGCACCTGTCGGCCGCCGACGCCGCTCTGGCCAAGGCCGGGTGCGACGGCCGCCTCGGCGTCTTCGCCCGCAGCCTGTTCTCGGGGCGCAAGGCGGCCGCGTGAACGGCGGCCGACCCGGCCCGATCCTCCCAGGACCGATCCTTGAAGTCCAAGCCGTCCGTCACGCCTTCGGCGCCCGCCAGGTGCTGCGGGGCGTCAGCCTGGAGGTTCGGCCGGGCGAGATCTACGCGCTGCTGGGCCCCAACGGCGCCGGCAAGACCACCCTGGTGCGGGCGATCTGCGGGCGGCTGAAGCCGGACGGCGGCGATGTGCGCCTGGTCGGGCGCGATCCCTACCGCGACGGCGCCGCCCGCGCCGCGCTCGGCCTCGCGCCGCAGGCGCTGGCGCTCTACCCTCAGCTTACGGTGGCCGAGAACCTTCAGGTCTTCGCCAGCCTGGCCGGTGTCAAGGGCAAGGCGGTGGGCGAGGCGGTGGCGCGCGCCATGGCCGTGACCCGTATCGCCGAACGCGCCAACACACTGGTGCGGCAGCTGTCCGGCGGCTTCCAGCGCCGGGTCAACATCGCCGCGGCGATCCTGGCCAACCCGAAGCTGCTGGTGTTGGACGAGCCAACGGTCGGGGTCGATCTGACGGCAAAGGCGGCGATCGGCGAGGCGCTGACCCACCTGAGGTCAGAGGGGGTCGGCATCCTGCTGATCACCCACGACCTCGAGCAAGCCGGCGCGCTGGCCGATCGGGTCGGGTTCCTGCGCGATGGTGAGAAGGTGCTGGAGGGCCCACCGGACACGCTCATCGCCGACGCCTTTGGCGACCAGGTTGAGATCGAAGTCGATATCGGCGAGGCGGACGCCGCCCAGGCTGGTCACATGGCCGAGGAAGGCCTGAGTCGCGATGAGAACGGGATCTGGCGGCGTCTTGCGCCGGACGGCTACGTCCTGGCCGGTCAGCTCGGCCAGCGGCTGAAGGCGCAGGGTCTGGCGCCGCGGGAGATCCGGGTGCGTCGGCCGTCGCTGGAACAGCTTTTCGCCCTCGTCGTCGAGACAAGGCGGGCAGCGTGACCTTCGCCATGTTCCGAGTGATGGCGCTGGACCTGTGGCGCGACCGGCCGGCGCTGGTGATGACCTTCCTGCTGCCGTCGGTGGTGTTCCTGATCTTCTCGGCGGTGTTCTCCGGGGCGACCGGCACGGACGTGAAGCTGAAGGTCGCTGTCGTCGACCTGGTTCACACGCCGGCTTCGACGCGGCTCGTCGCGGCGATCCTGGCCGACCCGGACCTGCGCGCTGAAACCGCCGTCCCACCGACCCTGGAGAGCGTCCGCGCCGCGGTCCACGCCGGCCGCGACGACGCCGGCCTCGTCATTCGCGCCGATCCCGCCGCCGCCGGCGCGCCGATCGTGCTCCTGGCCGATCCCAGCCGCGCGGTCGCCGCGCCGGTGACCGAGGCCAGGGTGCAGGAGATCATGCCCAAGGCCGCGCCCGATGCCCTGATCACCCGCACCATCCGCGACCTGACTCCCGCCATCGGCGAGCTGACCGCCGACCAGAAAGAGAACGTCGCCATCGCCATCGACCAGGCGGTGCACGATCCCAAGTCCGTGCCCAACGCCGATACCCTGTTCGAGCGGCAGGACGTGATCGGGGCCAAGAAGGGCGGGGCGTCGATCGCCTACTACGCCGGGGCGGTGATGGTGCTGTTCTCGCTGTTCGCGGCCATCCACGGCGCGCTGACTCTGGTCGACGAGCGGCGGGCCGGCATCGCCGACCGCATCCTGGCCGGTCCCCACGGCATGGGCCCGGTGGTGACTGGCAAGCTGCTGTTCCTGATCGCCCAGGGCGCGGCGCAGGCGGCGGTGATCTTCGCCACCGCCCAGATCGTCTACGGCATCGCGGTGACCGAGCACTTCGGGCTGTGGCTGGTGACAACGGCCGTCGCCGCGACCGCGTCGGGCGGCTTGGCGCTCGGACTCGTGGCCCTCTGCCGCACCCGAGAGCAGGCGCAGATGCTCTCCACCTTCGTCATCCTGATCCTGGCGGCCGTCGGCGGCAGCATGGTGCCGCGCTTCCTGATGCCGCCGTGGCTGCAGGCGGTGGGCTGGTGGACGCCTCACGCCTGGGTGATCGAAGCCTACCAGAGTCTGCTGTGGCGCGACGCCGGGCCCGATGCGCTCTATAAGCCCTGGCTCGTGCTTATGTTGATCGGCGGGGTTGGCTTTGCGGTGGCGCAAATCGCCGCCCGCCGAATCCGGACCTAAGGAGCTATGGCCGAACTCGCACTCGACCTTGTGATCTTCGCCGGCGCCTTCCTGTTCATGGAGGGCTTCGCCTGGTTCACCCACAAGTACGTCATGCACGGGTTCCTCTGGGTCTGGCACCGTTCGCACCACACGCCGCGCACCGGGATGTTCGAACTGAACGACCTGTTCGCGGCGGTGTTCGCCACGCCGGCGATCGTTTCGATCTATTTCGGCGTCCACGGCTATCCGCCGCTGCTGCCGATGGGCATCGGCATCACCGCTTACGGCGTGGTCTACGCCATGTTCCACGACGGCCTGGTGCACCGCCGCTACCCGACGCCGCTGAACGGCAAGTCGCGCTACTGGAAGACATTGATCCAGGCCCACCGCATCCACCACGCGGTGAACACCAAGGAAGGCTGCGTCTCGTTCGGCTTCCTGATCGCCCAGCCGGTGCGCAAGCTGAAGGCGCAGCTGGCGGAGCTGCAGGCGAAGGGCGCGACGGCGCCCTAGATCTTCGACCAGAGCGCCGGCCGAGCGGCGGACTTCGCGCCGCGCGACGTAAGCGCCGTCCAGCCGCCGCCGAGCGCCAGCGCGG
Source organism: Caulobacteraceae bacterium (assembly GCA_035604515.1). Classification (GTDB taxonomy): domain Bacteria; phylum Pseudomonadota; class Alphaproteobacteria; order Caulobacterales; family Caulobacteraceae; genus Acaudatibacter. The sequence continues at coordinate 7,634 of DATNIH010000302.1, forward strand.
CCTTCATCGCGCCGCTGGCCGAGGCGCGGGTGTCCCAGGCTTTGGGACCGCGCTGCAGCACGATGACCCCGATCTGGCGGTAGACGCCGCGGGCGGCGGCGATGGCCCAGGCGGAGCGGAACGGCAGCTCGGAGAGACCGGCGACGGCGGAGGCGTAGTAGGGCTCGGCCTCGGCGAGCAGGCGCTTGACCACGCCGAAGACGGCGGTGCGGTGCTTCGCCAGCCCGATCTCGGCTTCCGGCACCCCGGCTTCGGCGAGCCAGGCGGCGGGCAGGTAGATGCGGCCGTTGGCGGCGTCCTCGATCACGTCGCGGGAGATGTTGGTGAGCTGGAAGGCGAGACCGAGGTCCTGGGCGCGGCGCAGGGTAGCGAGGTCGTCGGGCTCCACCCCCATCACCAGCGCCATCATCACGCCCACCACGCCGGCGACGTGCCAGCAGTAGTCGAGCGTGTCCTCGAGCGTCTCGTAGCGGCGCGCCGAGACGTCCATGGCGAAGCCGTCGAGCAGCTCGATGGCATAGCGCTCGGGGATGTGGCGGCGCAGGGCGACGCGCTGGAACGCGGCGAAGTCGGGATCGTCGGTCGGCTGTCCGGCGAGGGCGGCCCGGGTCTTCTCGTAGAGCGCGGTGAGGCGCTGGCTGGCGCTGGCCGCGTCGGGCGTCGCCATGCCGTGGCCGAGCTCCTGGCCGTCGATCACGTCGTCGCAGTGGCGGCACCAGGCGTAGAGCATCTCCGCGTCGGCGCGGGTCTCGGCGTCGAACAGGGCGGCGGCGGCGGCGAAGCTCTTCGAGCCGGCCTGGATGGTCTCGCGGCTGGACTGGACGAGGTCGGTGGTGGTCAGGACTGGCCTCCCCAAGCCTTGCTTTTCGCGTCGGCGATCATCAGGCCCGCCGTCGCCTTGGCGGAACCGATCACGCCGGGCACGCCAGCGCCGGGATGGGTGCCGGCCCCGACGAAGTAGAGGTTGGCGATCACATCGTCGCGGTTGTGAGTGCGGAACCAGGCGCTCTGGGTCAGCACCGGCTCCAGCGAGAAAGCCGAGCCTTGCCAGGCGTTCAGCTCGCGCTCGAAGTCCTTCGGGGTGAAGATGCGCTGGGTCACCAGATCTGCCTTCAGGCCCGGAATATAGCGCGCCTCGATCGCCTCCAGAATGCGCTCGGCGTAGAGCGGCCCCTCGACATCCCAGTCAATCGGCGCCGTGCCCAGATGCGGCACCGGCGAGAGCGCGTAGTAGGTCGAGCAGCCCTCCGGCGCGAGGCTGGGGTCGGTGACACAGGGCGCGTGCAGATAGAGCGAGAAGTCGTCGGCCAGCGCGTCCTTGCCATAGATCTCGTCGATCAGTCCCTTGTAACGCGGCCCGAACAGGATGGTGTGGTGGGCGAGGTCCGGGTGGGTCCGCTTCAGGCCGAAGTGCAGCACGAACAGCGAGGGGCTGAAGCGGCGGCGCTTCAGGCTTTTGGCCACGGCCTGGCCGCGCCGATCGTCCGCCAACAGCGCGCCGTAGGTGTGGACGATGTCGGCGTTGGAAGCGACGGCGTCGAACGCCTCGAAGCTGCTGTCTTTGTGCACGACCCCGGTCACCCGTCCGGCCTCGGTGACGATGCGCTGCACCGCGTCGGACACAATGAGCCGCCCGCCCAGGTCCTGCAGCAGCTTGGCCATCGCCGCCACCAGGGCGTTCGTGCCGCCTTTGGCGAACCAGACCCCACCGTCCCGCTCCAGCGCATGGATCAGCGCGTAGATCGACGAGGCGGCGAACGGGCTGCCGCCGACCAGCAGGGTGTGAAACGACAGCGCCTGGCGCAGCTGGTCGTCCTTCACGAAGCTCGAGACCTTGGCGTAGACGCTGCGCCACGCCTCCAGCCCGACGAGCTGCGGGGCGGCGGCCAGCATGTCGGTGATCTTCAGGAACGGCACGCCGCCCAGGCGCTTGTAGCCCTCGTCGTATACCGCCTCGGAGAACTTCAGGAAACGCCGGTAACCCTCGACATCGGCGGGGTTTTTCGCCGCGATCTGGCGATCGAGCTCTTCCTGGTCGTTGACGTAGTCGAACCGTGAGCCGTCGGGCCACAGCAGGCGGTAGAACGGCGAGACCGGGATCAGCTCGATGTGGTCGGCGCGCTTGCGTCCCGAGAGCGCGAACAGCTCGTCGATGCAGGCCGGATCGGTGATGACGGTCGGGCCGGCGTCGAAGGTGAAGCCCTGGTCGCGCCAGACGTAGGCGCGGCCGCCCGGCTTGTCGCGGCCCTCGATCAGGGTGGTGTCGATGCCGGCGCTCTGCAGCCGGATGGCCAGCGCCAGCCCGCCGAAGCCGGCGCCGATGACCGCAACGCGCCGGGTCATGCCTGGGCGGCCCGCTCGGCCAGCAGCGGCGCTTCGGAGAGGCAGCCGAGCGCCCGCCCGATCGGCACCGGCGGCTTGCCGGCGAGGATGCGCACCTTGTCGGCCAGCGTTGCTTCTCCAGCGTAGAACCGTTCGATCAGCGGCGTCGGCAGACGGTAGAACCGTTCCAGCACCTTGTAGCGTTTGGCAGGCTCGGCGGCGCGGAACAGCATGCGGTTCAGCAGGCGATAGAAGCTGCGCGACCGCCAGACGCGCTTGGACATCTCGATGATCGCGGCGCGGACGGCGGTGGTGGTCAGGCGCGGCAGGCCGGCGATCATTTCCGCGGTGCGGGCCGCGTCCGGCGAAGAATAGCCGGTGGTCGGATGGAAAAGCGCCGCCCGCATGCCGGCGTCGGCCGCGCCGGGTCTTTCGTCGGACCAGTAGGCCTCGATGTCGCCGGCCAGCGCGATGGGCAGCACGCCGATTTCCTCGCGCGTCACCTCGATCACCTGCCATCCCTGCGTGAGGGCATAGGCAGTGATGTCGGCCTCCAGCGCTGCCCGGTCCAGCGCCGGGCCATCGCTGTAGCGGGTGTCCTCGATCAGCAGCGTGTCGCCGCTGGTCGGCAGCACGTAGAGGAAGCGATAGCCGTCGAGTTGAGCCACCGTAGCGTCCATCACGATCGGGCGGGTGAGGCCGTGCGGCTGGGCCAGACGCACCTCCTGGCCCAGGAACTTCTGCCAGCCCAGCGCCAGGCGGTTCGAGCGGCGCGGGCCGCGGGCGTCGATCACCAGCGGCGCGGCGAGGCGCCGGCCATCGACCAGCCGCACGCTGTCGGCCTTGACCTCGTTGGCCTCGACGCCAAGCCAGGCGTCCTCGCCCAGCAACTCGCTCATCACCGTGTGCAGGCGGCCCGAGGTGATGGCGCGATAGTGTGTCGGCAAAGTGCGGCGGTGGGCAGGGAAGCGCACGTCGTAGCCGGCCCAGTCGTGCACGATCAGCGGCCCCAGCCACTCGGATATCGCCGGCGAGACGTCGGTGGCGAAGTGCGACCAGGTGTGCTCGCCGCCGATCCGCATCTCGCGCTCCAGCATGATGATGCGCAGACCGGGCCGCGAGTGCTTGAGCCGCAGCGCGATCAAGCTCGACGCCAGCCCGCCGCCCACCAGAAGGGCGTCGGCCAGCACTACGTCACTCGGCGCGGGCTGAGACATGGCGTGGCTCTAGCGAGTTTCGCCGGCGACGGACAGGGGCCCAGGTTTGCCGATCTGCACGGACCTAAGTTGGGCTGCGCCGCCGATTGCCTGCGCCCGTCTGGGGGCGTAGGCGGGGCGCGCCAGGCAGACAGGGATTCGGATGGCGGCGGAGATCATCGACGGCAGAGTGATTGCGGAGGGGCTGAGGGCCAAGGTGACGGCGGAGGTGGCGGCGCTGGCGCGCGATCACGGCCTGAAGCCGGGCCTCGCGGTGGTGCTGGTCGGCGACGATCCGGCCAGCCAGATTTATGTACGATCCAAGGGCGAGCAGAGCCAGGCCGCCGGCATGCACTCGGTCACCCACCGCCTACCGACTGATACCAGCGAAGACGACTTGATCGCCCTGGTGCGCGAGCTGAACGCCGACGCCGCCATCCACGGCATCCTGGTGCAGCTGCCGCTGCCGAAGCACATCAGCGAGGCCGCGGTGCTGGCGGTGCTCGATCCCGACAAGGACGTCGACGGCCTGACGGTGTCGAGCGCCGGGCGTCTGGCCAGCGGTCTGCCGGCGCTGACGCCGTGCACCCCGGTCGGCTGCATGATCATGCTGCGCGAGACCCTGGGCAGCCTCGCCGGCAAGCGGGCGCTGGTGGTCGGCCGTTCGATCCTGGTCGGCCGGCCGCTGGCGCAGCTGCTGCTGGGCGCCGACTGCACCGTCACCATCGCCCACTCCAAGACCGTCGACCTGCCCGCGCGTTGCCGCGAGGCCGACATCCTGTGCGCCGCCATCGGCCGCCCGCAGATGATCAAGGGCGACTGGGTCAAGCCCGGCGCGACGGTGATCGACATCGGCGTCAACCGCGTGCCGTTTCGCGATCCGGTGGCCGCCGCGGCCGGCAAGACCAAGGTGGTCGGCGACGTCGACTTCAAGTCGGCCAGCAAGGTCGCCGGCTGGATCACGCCGGTGCCAGGCGGGGTGGGGCTGATGACCGTCGCCTGCCTGCTGCAGAACACGGTGACCGCGGCCAAGCGGATCGCCGGGCTCGGGTAGGGCCGGGTGCCGCGCCTGATTGTGTTCGCAGGGCTGCCCGCGAGCGGCAAGTCCACGCTCTCACGGGAGCTGGCGCTACGGATCGGCGCTGTCTGGCTCAGAGCCGACTCGATCGAGCAGGCGATCAAGGACTCCGGCGTCGTTCCGGGCGACCTGAAGGACGCCGGCTACCGCGCCGCCCAGGCGGCCGCCGAGGACAACCTGCGGCTCGGCCGGGACGTGGTGGCCGACTGCGTCAACGACTGGCATGTCGCCCGCGACGGCTGGCGCCTGGCCGGGGAGCGGGCGGGCGCCGAGGTCGTATGGGTCGAGGTGGTCTGCTCGGACCCGGCCGAGCACCGTCGCCGCGTCGAGACGCGGGTCGTCAACGTGCCGGGTCTAACCCCGCCGGACTGGCGGGCGGTGGTCGAGCGCGAGTACCATCCTTGGGATTGCGAGCGCATCACGGTCGACACCGCTGGACGCACGGTCGACGAGTGCGCGAACGAGCTCCGAACGAAGTTGAAGAGGCGAGCATGATCGAAGCGTCCTGCCACTGCGGCGCGGTCAAGTTCACGGTTGAGACCGCGCCGGATGAGGTGACTGACTGCAACTGCTCGATCTGCCGCCGCTACGGCACGCTGTGGGCCTACTACGAGGCGCCGCAGGTGCGGTTCGAGGCTGAGAACGGTCCGACCGACATCTACATGTGGCGCTACCGGATGCTCGAGTTCCACCGCTGCCGCGCCTGCGGCTGCATCACCCACTGGGCGGCGGCCGATCGCAGCTTCACCCGGATGGGGGTCAACGCCCGACTGATGCCGCCCGAGGTGCTGGCGGCGACGCCCATCAGCCACTTCGACGGGGCGGCCACGTGATCGCGGCGCGCGGTGCTAGAACCGCTCGACCCAGGGCCTGAGCTCGATCTCCCAGCTCCAGGCGCTGCGGGGCTGGCGCAGGGCGGCCAGGTAGCTCTCGGCGACGCCGTCCGGGTCGAGGGTGCTGTCGGGACTATCGGTCGGATCCGGCCGCGCGGCGCTGCGCACGCCGCCGTCGATCACGAAGTGGACCACGTGCACGCCCTGCGGGCCCAGCTCGCGCGCCGCGCTCTGCGCCAGGCCCCGCAGCGCGAACTTGCCCATGGCGAAGCCCGACGAGAGCGCGAAGCCTTTGACGCTCGCCGTCGCGCCGGTGAGCAGGATCGCGCCGTGCTGCTCGGGAACCATGCGCCGTGCCGCTTGCTGCACCACTAGGAAGCCGCCGAGCGCGGAGATCTCCACCGCGCGGCGCACGTCGGTGGCGTCGATGTCGACGATCCGGCCGCGGACACGGGCGGCGGCGTTGAAGATCACTACGTCGGGCGCACCGAACCGCGCGTCGACCGCGTCGAACAGCCCCGCGACGGCGTCGGGGTCGGCGGCGTCGGCGGCGAAGGTCGCCGCGCCGATCTCGGCGGCGAGCGGCGCCAGCTTCTCGACGTTGCGCGCCGCCAGACCCACTTTCAGGCCGGCCGCCGCCAGCGCCCGGGCGACCGAGGCGCTGATGCCCGGCCCGGCGCCGACGATCAGGGCGGTGGAGTAGGGGATCTCGGCCATCTGACGCGCTCCGGGTTGTTTGCCCTGTCCAGGTAGTCACGCGTGGCGCCTGGCCAAGGGCGGAATGACGAATTCTGTCCTAAAACAGGGTCTTAGAGGGATGGACGCCGCCCAAGAATGCTGACAGGCCCGATAGGATAAATTGAAACGCCTTGGCGCTGCCACGGGCGCAGACTGTCCCCACATTCAGTCCAGCGCTATCGTCGCCCAGAGCAGGTGAGAGATGTCCACCCAAGTCGCTGATAGACCGCAAGCCGCCGCCATCCCGTCCGCCGTCGAAGGCGTGCTCAATTTCGCCGAACGCGGCCCGGAGAAGGCCTACACCTACACCTACAAGCCGCCCGAGGGCACGCCGGCGACCAATATCAAGACCTACGCCCAGACCGTGACGCTTGAGAACGCGCGGCAGCTCGCCGGCGGGCTCGACGTCGACGTGCAGGGCTTCCAGATCGTCAGCCACCGCACCGCGGTGCGCGACTTCTGGGACGAAGCCCAGACCATGGCGCTCGGCCATCCGGAAGTCGCCGAGCTGGTCAAGGCGGTGACCGGCGCGTCGCGAGTCGTGGTCTACGACCACACTCTGCGCCGGCGCGATGTCGGCGTCGCCGACCGCACGCCGGGCCAGGCGCGACAGCCGGCCGGCCGCGTGCACATCGACCAGACCGTGGACTCCGGCCCGCAGCGGGTGCGCGATCTGATGGGCGAGCAGGCGGAAGCGCTGCTGAAACACCGCGCCGCGATCATCAACGTGTGGCGCCCGATCCATCACGAGGCGCGCGACTGGCCGCTGGCCTTCGCCGACGCCCGCTCGGTCGCCAGGGACGACCTGATCGCCTCGGACCTGATCTTCCCGCACCGCAAGGGTGAGATCTACGGCGTCAGCTACAATCCGGCCCAGCGGTGGCGCTTCGTGCCCGACCTGCAGGTGGACGAGGCGATCCTGATCAAGTGCTGGGACAGCGACCCCTCGGTGGCGCAATTCACACCGCACACCGCCTTCCAAGATCCGACCACACCGGAAGGCACGCCGCCGCGCGAGAGCATCGAGTTCCGCACCATCGCCTTCTTCGACTAGGCGCGCGCCGCCGCCTCGGCGCGGCGCTGCATGAGGTCCCGCTCGCGCCGGTTGCCCGCCAGCGCGGCGGCGATCTCGAACGCGGCGCGCGCCTCTTCGCGGCGGCCGAGCTTCTCCAGCAGGTCGCCGCGGACACTGGGCAGCAGGTGGTAATTCTTCAACGCCGGCTCCGACGCCAGCCGGTCGACGATCGCCAGTCCCGCCGCCGGTCCCTGCGCCATGGAGACGGCGATCGCCCGATTGAGCTCGACGATCGGCGAGCGAGCGACCTCAGCCAGATCGGCGTAGAGCGCGGCGATGTGCTCCCAGTCGGTCGCGGCCGCCGTCGCAGCCCTTGCGTGGCAGGCGACGATGGCGGCTTGCAGAGCGTAGAAACCGCGGGCGCCGCCGAGCTCGGCCGCTCGGCCAAGCGCTCTCAACCCGCGCCGGATCTGCAACAGGTCCCAGAGCGCGCGGTTCTGGTCCAGCAGCAGGATGGGATCGCCCGCCGCGTCGGTGCGCGCCGCCGTCCGTGACGCATTCAGCTCCATCAACGCCACCAGGCCGTGGACTTCGGGCTCGTGCGGCGCGACGGCCGTCAGCACACGGCCCAAACGCAGGGCTTCGCCGCAGAGCCGCGGCCGCAGCCAGTCATCGCCGTGCGCCGCGGTGTAGCCCTCGTTGAAGATCAGGTAGACCACCTCCAGCACCGTCCCGAGCCGCTCGGACAGTTCCTCGCCGCGCGGGGTCTCGTAGGTCAGGCCGGAGTCGGACAAGGTGCGCTTGGCGCGGACGATGCGCTGGGCGACGGTCGCCTCGGGAACCAGGAAAGCGCGGGCGATCTCGTCGGTCGTCAGACCACAGATCATCCGCAGCGACAGCGCGGCGCGGGCCTCGCGTGACAGCCGCGGATGGCACGCGGTGAAGATCAGCCGTAGCATCTCATCGCCGATGTCGTCGTCGAGCGCGGCGTCGAAGTCAGGCATGATCTGCTGCTCCGCCTCCAGGTCGCGGGCGACCGCCTGGTGCTTGCGCCTCAGCATCGCGCCGCGGCGCAGGTGGTCGAGCGCGCGGCGCTTGGCCGTCGCCATCAGCCAGGCGCCCGGTCGTTCGGGCACGCCGTCGCCTGGCCAGCGCTCGAGCGCCGCGAGCAGCGCCTCCTGGGTCAGCTCCTCGGCGAGCGGCACATCGCGCAGCATCCTGGCCAGGCTGGTGATCAAGCGCGGCTGCTCGATCCGCCAGACGGCCAGGATGGCGCGATGGGCCTCGTCGGTGCTCACCGGTTCAACCCCGGGCCGCTGCGATGGCCCGCGCGCCTCAAGACATCGCCGCGGCGACCTGGCGCATTTCGCATACCCCTTCCCACTCGGGCATGAAGTCCTTGTGCAGCTGCATGAACTCCTTGGCCGACGCCAGCGCCTCGGCCCGGCCCGGCAGCTCGAAGATGGCGTAACCGCCGATGACCTCCTTGGTCTCGACGAACGGGCCGTCGACCACGCTGAGTTCGCCGCCTGCGACACGGATCCGGGCGCCGGCAGCCAGGGGCATCAGCCCGGCGTTGTCGAGCATGCGGCCGGCCTTGATCTCGCGATCCGCCAGCTTGTGCATCTCGGTGAGCAGCGCCTCGGACGGCCCGCCCTGATGGGACGACGTGACGATGAACATGAAACGCATCTGAGTTCTCCTGGGCGAGCCGCCGGCGCCGTCGCCGCTAAATGCTCTCACCTAATACGACGACGATCGAGCGCGCGGTGGATCGACACGCCGCGGTCGAATTGTGCGTCGCCGCCGATTCAGGTCAGATCCGCGACCCCGGCCGGCGGCGTGAAAGCCGCCGTGGGCATGCTGCGCAGCGCCGGCAGGATGTCCTCGACCCGCTCGACCGATCGCCAGGTGTCGCGGAACTCCGGCGGAATCAGCTTCTGCTCGAGGATGTGGTCGAACAGGCTGAACAGCGGCTGCCAGAAACCATGGATGTCGAGGAACACGATCGGCTTGGCGTGCAGGCCGAGGCGCCGCCAGGACAGCAGCTCGATCACCTCCTCAAGCGTGCCGATGGCGCCGGGCAGGATGGCGAAGGCGTCAGCGGCTTCGAACATCATCATCTTGCGCTGGTGCATCGAGTCGACCACCACCGTCTCGACGGTGGCCAGGGGGCGTTCGTGCGAGGTGAGGAAGTGGGGGATGACGCCCAGCACGCGGCCGCCGGCGGCGTGTGCGGCCTTGGCGCAGGCGCCCATCAGGCCAACGCCGCCGCCGCCGTAGACCAGGCGCAGGCCTTCGCGGGCCAGGGTGGCGCCGAGGTCCGACGCGGCGGCGAGAAACGCGGGGTCGGCGGCGTCGGACGAGGCGCAATAGACGCACACCGAGTCCAGCCGCCGGGAATTGCTCGGCATTCCGGGCTGCTCCAGAAAAATAGCGCGCAGGCAGGCGCGTTCAGCGAAAGTGGGAACGGCTTTCGCCGGGCGAACGGGCTCCTACTTAGACGTCTGGAGCACGATTCACAGCTCGTGGAACCAATGGCTCTGGGCGCGCTGTGACGTGCGACGACGTGTGTGAGGATAATGACGGGGCCAGCGAGGTTGCAAGCCGGCAAGACGACGCTGCCAGGCGCGGCCGCCGCGGTCTTGGCCGCCCTAGCGGTGGTGGGGCTCGTCGGCTGCGGCGAAACGTCGACGCCGGCGGACAACGCCGTCTCGGCGCAGGCGACGCCCACCGAGGACTATCGTCCCGCGCCGGAGCTGCTCGGCGGCGCTGCTGGCAGCGATGGCCGGGTGCAGCTCTACGGATCGGCGGTCCCAGGGGCGGCGGTGCGGCTGCGCAGCCCGAGCGGCGCGCAACAGTTCGCGACCGCGGACGCCGCAGGCATGTGGCGCGTCACCCTGGCGCCGTCGCCGCAGCCGCGACTGCTTGGCCTTTCGATGTCCGACAAGGGTCAGGTCGTGCAGGCGGTCAGCTTCCTGTTCCTGGCGCCGGATGGGGCGGTGGCGCGCCTGAAGGCGGGCGGCGGCACCCAGGCCGCGGCGCCCGGTAAGGCGGGCCTGGCCGCGCTGGCGCTCGACTACGACAATCAGCGCGCGGCGACCTTGTCGGGCGTGGCCGCGCCGCATGAGACGGTGACGGTGCGGGTCGATGGGGTGGAGCGCAGCCAGGCCGACGCCGACTCCGGCGGCCGCTTCGTGCTGCCGCTGCCCCAGCTGACGACCGGCGCGCATGAGTTCGACCTGATGGGGGCCGCGCAGGAGGTGCGCTTCTCGGCGAGCGTCGATACCCCGGCGGCGCTGGCGCAGGCGCCCTACGCCGCGACGCGGGTGGGGCAGGGCTGGCGGATCGATTGGCGCACGCCCGGCGGCGGCGGGCAGACCACCTTGATCCTCGGGCCGCAGGAGACCGGCCCTTGACCTACGCCCACGCCCGGATCGACGCGCCCTCGACGGCGCCCCTGGCCCTGCCGGGGCCGGCGAAGTTCAACTTCTGGAGCTCGATGGCGGAGCTGGTCCGCCTGGTGCTGCGATCGCGGGCCCAGGGCCTGCGCTCGCGGCTCGCCATCGCGCTCATCCTGGTGCTGATCGGCAAGTGGACGGGCGTCTATGCGCCCGTGCTGATTGGCGAGGCGATCGACGCGGCCAGCAAGGGCAAGGGCGCGCCGGAGACGCTGTTCGCGGTGTTCATGGGTCTGGCGGCCGGCTGGGTGCTGCTGCGCTTCATCGCCAACGCGACGCCGCTGATGCGCGACGCCATCTTCACCCCGGTCTCGCAGCAGGCGCTGGCGCGCTCGGCCGAGGAGACCTTCGGCCATACGCTGACCCTCTCGCTCAACTTCCACCAGGGCAAACAGACCGGCGCGCTGGCGCGGATGATCGACCGCGGCGCCCACTCCACCGACACCCTGCTGCAGAGCGTGGTGTTCAACCTCGGGCCCACGCTGTTCGAGCTGGTGATGGCCGCCTACGTGATGACCAGCCGCTACTACGGCCCGCTCGCGCTGGTGACGATCGCCACCATCGTGCTCTACATCGCCATCACCATCAGCATCAGCAACTGGCGCATCGCCCATCGCCGGGCGATGAACGAGGCCGACAGCGAGGCGGCGGGCCTGGCGGTCGACGCGCTGATGAATTTCGAGACCATCAAGGCCTTCGGTTCGGAAGACCGCATCGTCGGCCGGTTTTCCGATGCGATGGGCGACTACGCCCGCGCCGCCGTGAAGTCGAACACCTCGCTGCAGATGCTGAACGCGATCCAGTCGATGGTGCTGAGCCTCGGCCTGTTGCTGGTGGTGTTCCTGGCCGGCTGGCAGGTGGTCCGCCACGCGATGTCGCCCGGGGCCATCACCGCCTGCATCCTGATCATCCAGACGGTCTACGCCCCGCTCGGCAACCTCGGCGTCAACTACCGGATGATCCGCCAGGCCTTCATCGACATGGAGCAGATGCTGGAGCTGCGGGCGATCCTGCCCGAGATCACCGACAAGCCGGGCGCCCGGGACCTGCCGCCGGCTTCGGCCGAGGGCGCCGACCTGGTGTTCGACCACGTCACCTTCAAGCACGACGCGCGGTCGGTCGGACTCGCCGACGTCAGCTTCCGCACCCCGCCGGGGACGACGACCGCGCTGGTTGGCCCCTCCGGCGCCGGCAAGACCACCTCGGTGCGGCTGGCGCTGCGGCTGATCGATCCGCAGGCGGGCGCGGTGCGGATCGACGGCGCGGATCTGCGCGAGGTGAAACAGGCCTCGATCCGCCGGGCGCTGGCGCTGGTGCCGCAGGAGGTGGCGCTGTTCAACGACACCCTGCTGGCCAACATCGCCTTCGGCAATCCCGAGGCCAGCGAGGCCGACGTCTGGGGCGCGGTGGAGGCCGCCGAGTTGGCCGCCTTCGTCGAGACGCTGCCTTACAAGCTGGAGACGCGGGTCGGCGAGCGCGGGCTGAAGCTCTCCGGCGGCGAGCGCCAGCGGGTCGGGCTGGCGCGAGCGCTGCTGGCGGGGCCGCGGCTGCTAGTGCTCGACGAGGCGACCAGTGCGCTTGACGGCCCGACCGAGGCGGCGATTCAGGCGACGCTGCGCAAGGTGCGGGCAGGGCGCACGACCCTGGTGATCGCCCACCGCCTCTCGACCATCGTCGACGCCGACCAGATCATCGTCCTGCGCCGCGGCCGCATCGTCGAGCGCGGCGACCACGCGGCGTTGTTGGCCAAGGGCGGTGAGTATGCGGCGCTGTGGCGGCGGCAGACGCGGGAGACGTAATCACCTCTCCCGGAGGGAGAGGGAGGGGCCCGCGATGCGTTAGCATCGTGGGAAGGTGAGGGGTTACGCCGCCGGCTGACTACCCTGAGGCAGCGTAACCCCTCATCCTCCCGCACCTACGGCGCGGGCCCCTCCTTCTCCCTTTGGGAGAAGTGTATTAGGGGCGGGTCTGACATCCGGATGTGGGTCGGCAAGGGTAGGAGCAGGCGATGCGGTATCTTCACACCATGGTGCGGGTCGCCGACCTGGATAAGGCGCTGGGCTTCTATTGCGGCGCGCTGGGCCTGACCGAGGCGCGGCGGATCGACAACCCGGCGGGCCGCTTCACCCTGGTGTTCCTCTGTGCGCCCGGCGACGAGGAACAGGCCAAGGCGGGCGCCGCGCCGATGGTGGAGCTGACCTACAACTACGATCGCGAGGACTACCAGGGTGGGCGCAACTTCGGCCACCTGGCCTATGAGGTCGACGACATCTACGCCACCTGCCAGCGCCTCGCGGACAGCGGCGTGACCATCAACCGCCCGCCGCGCGACGGTCACATGGCCTTCGTCCGCTCGCCGGAGGGGATCTCGGTAGAGCTGCTGCAGAAGGGCGGATCGTTGCCGAAGGCCGAGCCTTGGAGCTCGATGCCCAATGTCGGCGTCTGGTAGGCCGATCCCTTCGGCCATCGCGTTCCGCCCGCTCGAACTCGCCGACTGCCCGCTGCTGACCCGCTGGCTGGCCGAGCCGCACGTGCGGCGGTTCTATCAGAGAGAGCCGATCACCCTGGCCGAAGTCGAGGCGGAGTATGGCCCGACGATCCGCGGCGAGGAGCCGTCGCAGAGCCACATCGCGACCTGTGACGGCGCCCCGTTCGGCTACATCCAGTGCTACGCCAACATGGCCTATCCGCAGTACGCCGAGACACTCGGCGTCGACCACGGCGTCAGCGTCGACCTCTACATCGGCGATCGGGCCTTCGTCGGCCGCTGCTTCGGCCGGGCGATGCTGGCCGGCTACCTCGCCCGCATCGCCTTCCCCGCCTACCCCGACGAGGATCTGGCCTACATCGCCCACGAGCCGGACAACCTGGCGGCGCTGGCTTGCTCCCGGGGAGTTGGGTTCAAGCCGCTGCGTCACATCGTCGAGGACGGCGTCGTGGACCAGCTGCTGGTGCTGCGGCGCGAGGATCTGACAAGCTGCAGCCCGGCGCGTGGGTATCGCTAGAATGCCCATGGCGAGATGAGTTCGAGCCCCGTTGTGCGGAAGTCGTCGAGGTTGCGCGTGGCCAACCGGCCCCCGTTTATCTGAGCGATCGCGGCAATCATCCCATCGGGCGCCGACATGCCGAGCCCCTGTCGGGAGGCCGCGCCCATGATCTCGCCATATGCCAGGGCCGCTTCTTCGGTCAGCCCGAAAATGCGGTCAGCAAAGCGCCGCCGCCAATCCGTCAATCCTTGTTCAAGCCGAATAGCACGCTGATCTGGCAAGAGTTTCTGGATGCCGAAGGCGATCTCGGCGATCGTCACTGTTGGCAGGGCAAGCTCAGCGTCATGCCGGACGAGCCAGGCAATCACGGCTGGGTCGGGCGACTTGCGGAGCGTCTCGGAGATCACATTGGTGTCGAGGAAGATCAAAGCTCCGGACCGGTGTCGACGCGCCGTGACTCACGGATGACCGCCTCAAGGTCGATCTCAGTCCCGCCGTTCCTCGATACTCGGGCGTAGAATGCAGAGGCCGGTTCGCGCCCGGCCTCGCGGATTTCGTAAGCTTCCAGCGCCCGCTCGACGACCTCTGCGATTGAGCGGCGTTCTCGGCGCGCGAGCCGGTGGGCTAGGTCTCGCGCCTTGGCGCTGCGAACTGAAAGCTGAGGTTCGGCCATAGGAGTCTCCTGGTTCGCGCACATAGCAGATCAGTCGTCTGCCATCAAGATGGCACGAGATGGCGTGATGGCAGATTACGCGATGCAATCCTTGCAACTTTCGCGGTGGATTTGACGCCAGGGAAGGGGGCCAACATCGCGTATGCAATAGCGGAGCAGCAGCTATGAACCCGGCATTCGATCTCGTGATCCGGAACGGCCTCGTCATCGACGGCACAGGCGCCGAGCGCTTCGAAGGGGACGTGGCGATCAGCGGCGGACGCATCGCCGCGATCGGCGCGGTGTCGGCCGCCGGCGCCGAGGAGATCGACGCCAAGGGCAAGCTGGTGACCCCCGGCTATGTCGATATCCACACCCACTACGATGGCCAGGCGGTGTGGTCGGATCGGCTGTCGCCCTCGTCGTCGCACGGCGTCTCCACCGTGGTCGGCGGCAACTGCGGCGTCGGCTTCGCGCCTTGCCGGCCGGAACACCGCGAGCTGCTGGTCAGCGTGATGGAGGGCGTCGAGGACATCCCCGAGGTGGTGATGACCGAGGGGCTGAGCTGGGACTGGCAGACCTACCCGGAATATCTCGACGCAATCGAGAAGCGCCCGCACGACATCGACTTCGCGTCCCAGATTCCGCACTCGGCCGTCCGCGTGTTCGTGATGGGCCAGCGCGGCGCCGACCGCGAGCCGGCGACCGAGGACGATCTGCGCCAGATGCAGGCGGTGGTGCGCGAGGCGATCGACGTCGGCGCGCTGGGCTTCGCCACCTCGCGCCTGGTGATCCACAAGACCGGGCAGGGCGATCCGATCCCGACCTGGCAGGCCGCCGAGTCCGAGCTGGGCGCGATGGCCATGGCGCTGAAGGGCGCCGGTCGCGGGGTGCTGCAGGCGGTGTTCGGCGAGTCCGGGCGCACCTTCGAGGACGAGATCGACCTGCTGTCGCGCCTGACGCGGATGAGCGGGCGTCCGGCCAGCTTCTCCATGGCCCAGTCCAACGACAACCCCGACGCCTGGCGCCACGTGATGCAGCACCTCGCCGAGGCCAATGCCAAGGGGCCGCGGATCCGGGCCCAGGTCTATCCGCGCCCGATCGGCGTGGTGCTCGGCTTCGACCTCTCGATCAACCCGTTCAGCCTCTGCCCCAGCTACGAGCCGCTGGCGAAGCTGCCGTTCGCCGAGCGGATCGCCGCGCTGCGCGACCCCGTCATGCGCGCCCGGTTGCTGATGGAAGAGCCGGGCGAGGCGCTGATTCCGCTGGCGCGCCTTGGCCGGCGGTACGACTTCATGTGGCGGCTCGACGATCCGCCCAACTACGAACCATCGCCGGAGGACTCCATCGCCGCCCAGGCCGCCCGGCAGGGCGTCAGCCCGGCCGAGCTCGCCTACGATCTGCTGCTGGAGCATGACGGTCGTGGCCTGCTGCTGGTGGCGATCGCCAACTACGGCAGCGGCTCGCTCGACCCGATCCACGCGCTGATGACCGATCCCAACAGCGTGCTCGGCCTCGGCGACGGCGGCGCCCACTACGGGATGATCTGCGATTCCAGCTACCCCACCTTCGTGCTGCAGCACTGGACGCGCGAGCGCCAAGGCCAGCGGCTGTCGATCGAGCAGGCGATCAAGTCGCTCACCGCCGATCCGGCCCAGGCTGTCGGCCTGCTCGACCGCGGCGTGCTCTCGGTCGGCCGCAAGGCGGACCTGAACCTGATCGACTACGACCAGCTGCGGCTGGCGACACCGCAGGTGTTGTATGATCTTCCGGCCGGCGGGCGGCGCATCACCCAGGGCGCCCGCGGCTACGACGCCCTGATCGTCTCCGGCCAGGTCGTCAGCCGCCAGGGCGAGCCGACCGGCGCGTTGCCAGGCCGCCTGGTCAGAGGCCCGCAAGCTGCGCCGAACTGATCTGTGAGAGCGATGACTCCCGGGGCGTCGCGCTAACGCGCGCGATGACAACGCCTTCAGACTCTTCATCTGGGCGGCCGACTAGACAGGTCCGGCCGCTAGCCTAGGGTCTGGGAAACGCAGAACCAGAAGGTGGACCGCATGGAAAACTTCGCGGGCAAGATCGCCGTCGTCACCGGCGGCGGATCGGGGATGGGGCGCGAGCTGGTGCGCCAGCTGGCGGCCGAGGGGGCGAGCGTGGCGATGTGCGACGTCTCCCGCCAGACCATGGAGGAGACCAAGGCGCTCTGCATCGAGGATGGCCTCATCTCCGGCGTCAGGATCACCTGTCACGTGGTCGACGTCTCGGACGAGGAGCAGGTGGCGGGCTTCCGGGACGAGGTCGCGGCCGAGCACGGGACCGACAGGATCCACCTGCTCTTCAACAACGCCGGCATCGGCGCAGGCGGCTCGCTGTTCACCGACAGCCGCGCCAACTGGGAGAAGACCTTCAACGTCTGCTGGTTCGGAGTCTACTACATGACCCGCGCCTTCCTGCCGATGCTGGTCAGGGCGGAGGAGGGGCACATCACCAACACCTCCTCGGTAAACGGCTTCTGGGCCTCGATCGGCCCGGACGCCCCGCACACCGCCTACAGCGCCGCCAAGTTCGCGGTGAAGGGCTTCACCGAGGCGCTGATCACCGACCTTCGCGTCAACGCGCCGCACATCAAATGTTCTGTCGTGATGCCCGGCTACATCGGCACCAACATCGTCGCCAATTCGCGGATGGTGCTGGCCGGCCGCGACACGCCGCGCCTGAGCGACGTCGAGGTCCGCCGGGCGCGCTCGCGGATGCGCCAGCAGGGCGCCGACGACAGCGCCGTCAGCGACGACGACATCCGCGCCCGGATCCAGCGACAGGCGCAGAACTTCCACGACCGCGCACCGACGACGGCGGCCGAGGCTGCGACGATCATCCTCGATGCGGTCAAGGCCGGGCGCTGGCGTGTGCTTGTGGGTGAGGACGCCCACAGTCTCGACGAGAGAGTCCGCGCCAACCCCGAGCGCGCGTACGACCCCGACTTCGGCGGCCTCGACACCGCCAGCGACGTCTCGGCCAGTGCGCCGCGATTCAGCTGAGCGAGGGCCTGGTGCTCAGGCGCGGGTTGGCGCCGCAATGTCCGTCACCGCTCCGGCGCTGACTAGGTGCGCCGGCATCGCCGATCGTCCAGAGCTGCCGTCCCGATTGGTCGAGATGGTGGTTATGCGGTGTCGGCGCCAGCGCCCAATCTCGCCTCTAGCGGGATGCGAACACGCAGGACCGTGCCGGTATCAGCCGCCGAGTCGATGGTCAGCGTTCCCTTGAGCGGCGCCAGGCGCTCGCGCATGCCGGCGAGACCGAGATGCTGGGCGGCGTCGGCCGCGGCCGGGTCGAAGCCTTTGCCGTTGTCCGCGATCGTGATGAGCAGCCGATCGCCGCGGCGTCGGAGCACCAGACTGACCGCGCTGGCGCCGGCATGCTTCAGCACGTTGGTCATGGCTTCCTGAATGAGGCGGTAGACCGCCGTCTCCACTTGCGCCGGAAACCGCTCGCTATCGACTTGGCTGAAGTCAATTTCGACGTTGATCCCGAACCTTTCAGCCCAGTCACCGACGCGTTCGAACTGACGCCCGGCTCGCGCGGTATCTATCGCCGGCCCAGCGCTTTGCGCGACGTCCGGTCCGCCTGACGGACAGGCGGAGGGCCCTCTTACGGCAAAGCGTGGCTCCCCGGGCAGGACTCGAACCTGCGACCCGCCGGTTAACAGCCGGCTGCTCTACCAACTGAGCTACCGAGGATCAGGCCAAATCGGCCGAAGGCGGGCCTATTACGCTGCGCCGGACGGGTGCGCAAGCGGCGCCCGCGCCGCAGGGTGGCGCCATGCCAGGCTGTTGAGGCGCGAAGAAAAAGCAGCCCGGCGGAATGCCCGCCGGGCTGATGAAGTGGGTGATGGTGGGGTGTCTTCAAGGAAGACGACACGCAGGGTGGCCAATCATGGTTAACCACCGCTTAACGACTCAGGCTTTGTGGCCGAGGTAGTCGGAAATCGACCGCGCAACCGCCTCAGGGCGGGTGAAGTCGACGCCGGGATGGGGGAACGGCACCCATTGGAAGCGGGCGTACCAGAGCTTCCCGTCGTGCGGCGGCCGGGCGTAGTCATAAACGGGAAGGGGGCGGAGCACCTCCTGCGAGACGCCGACATAGCCGAGGTTGCGCGCTTCGGAGGCGTAGAGGGCGAGCGCGCGGCGCTTGGCCGCCTGCTCGGCAGGGGTGAGTTGCAGCACCGTCTCGGTCCCGTTCGGTAGCGGGAAGCGGTGGGAGTTGGCCTTGCCGCCGGCCAGATTGTACTCGGCGAACTCCAGCACGCTCAGGCCCTCGCCGGCGAGGCGGCTGGCGATGGCGCTGGCGCCGTCGTGGTCGGGGTTGCCCCCCTCGAACGCCGGCGCCCAGAGCTGATCGATCCCAAAGGCGGCGACGGCGCCGCGGATCTCGCGTTCAGCCTCCGATAGCTCGCGCCACAGGCGGCGGGCGGCGCGGGCGGCGCGGCCGGCGACGGCAAGACCTAACTCGCCGGCGGCCCGCTCGCTCTCGACCCGGCGGCGGGCGACGACCTCCAGATAACGGGGCCGCTCCCAGGGCCACATGGTCGCCGCGTCGACGCAGCCGTGGGTCAGGAACAGCACCGCAACGTTCGAGCCCTGGGCTCTGGCGCGGCCGATAGCGGCGAAGCAGGCCACCACCTCATCGTCGGGATGGGGGCAGAGGATCAGGATCGACGCGCCGAACGCAGGCGCCGGCCCGGCTGGCGGCGTCAGGCGATCAGCTCCGCGGGGGCCGGGGACTGGGCCGCTTCGCGCCAGAGCGAGAACAGGTCCTCGTCCAGCACCTCACGCCAGCCGGCGAGCTGGCGGCGGGCATAGTCGAGCGCGGCGCGGCGCATGCCATCGCGCAGCGTGGCGCTGGCGGCGGTGGCGCGCAGCGCCTCGGCCCAGGCGGCGGCCCCGCGGTCGACCACGCGCATCGCCGGCGTGTCGTCGAACAGCTCGGCGACGCCGCTCTTCTTCGACACCAGCACCGGGCAGCCGCTGGCCATCGCCTCGACCCCGACCATGCTGCGGATCTCGACCTCGGACGACAGCGCCACCAGGTCGACGCTGGCGTACAGCCGGGCGAGCTCGCAGGGCTCGACGAAGCCGGCGATGGTGGCGGCTGGGCCGAGCTTGCGGCGTACGTCCGCGGCGGCCGGGCCGACGCCGGCGGTGATCAGGTGCAGCGGAACGCCCTCGGCGCGCAGCGCCGCGATGGCGTCGACCAGGGTGTGGATGTTCTTGCCGACATCAAGGCGGCCGACGAACAGCACCAGGATGCGGTCCTTCGGCAGCCCCAGCTCGGCCTCGATGCGGGCGCGATCGGCGCGGTGCGGCCCGAACAGGCGCTTGTCGATGCCCAGGCGAAGGTGGCCGACGCGGCCGCGACCCAGGATGCTTTCGGCCAGCGCGTGATCCTCGGCGCGGGTGGCGGCGACGAAGGCGCAGCGCCGCAGGTGCTGCACCAGCCGCTGGTCCATCCGCCGGCCCTGGCGCTCCGGCACGTTCCAGTCATCGATCAACTTGCGCGCCGGCCAGCTGGCGCCGAAGCGCGCCTCGATGGTCTGGCGGGTGAAGATGCGGGTGTAGGACGGCGTGTCGGTGTGGAACGAGGTGGTGAGCGGGATGCCGCGGCGGTGACTGACGCCTTCGGCGGTCTTGGCGAAGGCGAAGAACGCGTCGGTGGTGTGGATCACATCGTAGGCGCCGAGCTCGCGGGCCAGGCGCGGGTGGTACGGCGCAAGGTCGGTGTGATCCGGCACATAGGGCAGGAACTTCAGCTGCGCGGTGGAGAACAGCGGCGGTAGGTGCGCGAGCCGCGCGCCAGGGCCGAGCACCTCGGTGCGATGGCGGCCGGAGAAGTAGACCGTCAGGTCGAGCGGCAGCGCGCCATCCGCCGCCGCGCCGGCCAGCCGCTCCCAGCACTTCACGTGCCCGCCGGCTTCAGGCGAGCGCGGCAGGTCGACGAGGGCGGCGACGCGGATCGGTTTCTCGGCGCGCATGGCTCTTAGTGTCGGAAATCTAGCCCCAGAGCGATAGGTGGCGACAGTCAGGTGGATTTCAACTCCGTCACGAATAAGGCGGCGCCCCTCAAAGGAGTGTCAGGTGACACGGCGTGTGATGTTTGCCACACTCGCGGGCCTGAGGGACAGGTTAGGGAGCAAGCTTATGAAACGAGCGAGCGTGGCTTTGGCCCTCGCCGCTGGGATCGGTCTTGTCGCCTTCCCGGCCATGACCCTCGCCAGTGGCGGCGGCGGCATGGGCGGCGGCGGCATGCCCAGCGGCGGCGGCGCGAGCGGCATGGCTGGCATGCCGGATCAGCCCGAATACGACCCGGCGGTGGAATACCAGAAGGGCACGGCCGACCTGCAGGCCGGCCGCTATCGCAACGCGGTGACCGACTTCCAGCACGTGGTCGACACGACCCCACGGGCGGCCAACGCCTGGCTCTATCTCGGGATGTCCAAGTCGGGCGTTGGCGACGAGAAGGGGGCCGAGAAGGCCTACGAGAAGTCGGTGAAACTCGACGACTCATCGGTGCAGGCGCACCGGCAGCTGGCGCTGTCGCTGGTGAAGCTGAAGCAGACCGACAAGGCCAACGCCGAACTGGCGATCCTGAAGTCCAAGGCGGCGACCTGCGGCGACACCTGCTCCGACGCCGCGGACCTCAAGGCGGCGATCGACGCGGTGACGGCCGCCTTGGGATCGCCAACGCCGTCGGCCGCCAACGACGCGCCCCAGCACCTCTCGCTGGCGAGCCCGCAAGCCGGCGACGGGGCCTATGTGCGGGCGGTCAGCCTGATCAACGAGCACCGCTGGGATGACGCGCTGGCGTCGCTGGACAAGGCCGAGGCCGTCTTCGGTCCGCACCCGGACATCCTCACCTACAAGGGCTACGTCTGGCGTCACAAGGGCGACTGGTCGAAGGCGGAGTCGTTCTACCATCAGGCGCTGGCCATCGATCCGAACCACCGCGGCGCGACCGAGTACTACGGCGAGTTGAAGGTGCTGGAGGGCGACATCACCGGCGCCAAGGCGCTGCTGGCGCGGCTCGACAGCGCCTGCGCGTTCGGCTGCGCCGAGGCGGAGGAACTGAGGCATTGGATCGATCACGGCGGCGATCCGGCCGCCTGATCGGGCTTGTCGCGTTCGTGCTGGCGGCGGCCGCCCCGCCGCCAGCCGCGCCGCCGCTCCGCGCCATGCGCTGGCTCGCCCCCGGCGCGGACGCGTCGGTGGTGCTGACCCATCGTCCGACCGAGTGTCTGGCGCGGCCCGCCGATCCCGACGGCGCCTATCTGGTCGAGCTGGGCCGCGCCGCGTTCCGCACGCCGCTGCTGCTCGGCGGCCAGGCGGCGCGCGCCGGGATCGACTGCGAGACCTGCCACCGCGGCGCCCGCAACAATCCGGCTTTCGACTTCCCGGGCGTCTCCGGCGCGCCGGGCACGGCGGACGTGACCACCTCGGTGCTGTCGTCGCATCGGGGCGACGGCATCGACAACCCCAAGCCGATCCCCAACCTCTCGGGCCCGAAGTCGGCGCTGAAGGTGAGCCAGGATCCATCGTCGCCGGCGCTGGAGGGCTTCATCCACGGCATCGTCACCGAGGAGTTCGACGGCGACGAGCCCCCGCCGTCGGTGCTGCGCGGCCTGGCCGCCTATGTCCGCGCGCTGTCGCCCTCCGCTTGTCCGACCAGCCCGACCGAGCCGGTGACGGCCGCCGGCGCCTTGGCCGATGTGCGCAGGACGCTGCAGGCGGCGCTCGCGGCAACCGCCCACAATGACGGCGCGTCGGCGGCGCTGATGGTCGAATCCGCCCGCTCCCAGCTCGGCGACATCGACGAGCGCTATGCCGCGCCGGCGTTGGCGCCGCAGCGCGCAGCGCTCGAGCGCGCCGCCGCCGACCTGGCGGCCGCCGAGTCCGACGCCCGACGCGGCGCACCCTCGGCCGCAGCGTCGCTCACTGCCTGGCTCGCGGGCGAACCGAGCTGGTCGCGGATTGTCGTGTCGGCCGAGTCGGCCTCGCTCTACGATCCGGCGGTGCTGGCGCGAGCCGGGCGCTGAGCGTGGCGCCGTTGCGTCGGCGATGCGCACGGCGATGAAACCATGCCGGCGCGACACCCTTGGGCCTCGGCGCCGGCGGTCCGTTGCGTTAGTCCTGGCGTAACAACGGTGTCCAGGGGGCCCGATGCTGAGCGAGCTCGAGTACGGTGGGTTCGTCGACCTCGTCTACGAGGCGGCGGTCGAGCCGGGACTCTGGGTGCGGGTGCTGGAGAAGTTCGCCGACCTGGCCGGTGGCGCCAAGGCCTGGATGCCGACGCTGAATCTCAGCGACGGCGGCGGCGACGGCCTGCTCGCTCGCATCGAGCCCGAACGCCAGACCTCCTACTTCGAATACTACGCCTCGGTGAATCCGTTCTTCAAGGAGGATCAGGCAGGTCCGAACGCCAACTGGCCGTTGCTGGTAGTGACCGACGAAGATCTGTTCCTAAAGGAAGACTTCGTTCGCACCGAATACTACAACGACTTCCTGCGGCCGCAGGACATCTACTCGGCGGCGATCGTGCGGCTATCGCGGCAGAACAACTTCGAAACCACGCTGAACCTCAGCCGACCGCTTCGGCGCGGTCAGTTCACCAAGGACGACATCAGCGTCGCCGCCCTGCTGCAGCCGCACGTGGTGCGGGCGCTGAAGATCAATCAGAGCTTCGGCCCGCGCACCCAGGTCGCCGCCCACCTGGCCGATGTGCTCGACCAGTCGCCGCATGGCCTGTTCCTGCTCGATGGGGCCGGCGCGATCCGCCACGCCAACCGCGAGGCCGAGCGCCTGCTTGCGGCCGCCGATGGCCTTTGCAGCGTGGGCGGGCGACTCGGCGCCGTCGGCGGCTTCGGTCGGACGCTGGAGCAGCTGGTCCGCCGCGCGGCGAGCGCTGACTTGACGCTGCGCTCCGGCGGCTCGATGTCGATCGCAACGCCGCTGCGGGACGCGCCGATCTCGCTGACCGTAGCCCCGCTGCGCCCGGAACGGTTCGGCGCGACGCCGGCCGGCTGGGTGCTGGTCTGCGCCACCGACCTCGCCCGCGAGGTCAAGGCGCCGGACGAACTGCTGCGCCAGCTGTTCGGCCTGACGACGGCCGAGGCGCGGGTGGCGCTGGCGTTGTTCGAGGGCGCGAGTCCGCGCGAAGCGGCGGTGCGGCTCGGTGTCAGTTTCAACACCGTGCGCAACCAGATGACCCGCATCTTCGAAAAGACCCAGACCCACAAGCAGTCGGATCTGATGCGGCTGATCATGCGCACCATGGGGGTCGGCGGCCGCTGAGCCGCGCCCGAGAAAGGGCGCCTGTCTGCCCTTGCGCGCCGCTTCGAGGTGAGCCTACCACTCCATCGCCGGCCACCGCGGGCTCGATTCTGAGAGGCCAGCGGCGCAACCTCGGAGGCGAGAGTGACCGCACCGCCGATCCCACCCGCCGTGGCCTCCGCGCTCGACCTGATCGGCAACACGCCGATGCTGGAGCTGACCGGGTTCGACGCCGGTCCCTGCCGCCTGTTCGTCAAGCTGGAGAACGCCAATCCCGGCGGCTCGATCAAGGACCGCATCGCGCTCTCGATGATCGCGGCGGCCGAGGCGGACGGGCGCCTCAAGCCTGGCGGGACGCTGGTCGAAGCGACCGCGGGCAACACCGGTCTCGGCCTGGCCCAGGTCGGGCTGCTCAAGGGCTACAAGCTGCTCTTGGTGGTGCCCGACAAGATGGCCCGCGAGAAGATTCAGCACCTGCGGGCGATGGGCGTCGACGTGCGGATCACCCGCTCCGACGTCGGCAAGGGCCACGCCGAGTACTATCAGGACATGGCCCTCGCGATCGCGGCCAGGCTGCCGAATGCGGTGTTCATCAATCAGTTCGAGAACCCCGCCAATCCGCTGGCGCATGAGACCACCACCGGCCCGGAGATCCTGGAGCAGATGCAGGGCGACCTTGACGCGGTGGTGGTCGGCGTCGGCTCTGGCGGCACGCTGACCGGCCTTGGCCGCTACTTCGCCAAGGCCTCGCCCAAGACCGTCATGGTGCTGGCCGACCCCGTTGGCTCGATCCTGGCCCCGCTGGTCGAGCGCGGCGAGCACGTCACGCCCGGCTCGTGGGTGGTGGAGGGTATCGGCGAGGACTTCATCCCCGCCAACTGCGACCTCGCCTTGGTCAAGAAGGCCTACGAGATCAGCGACGCCGAGAGCATCGCCACCGCCCGGCTGCTGCTGACCAAGGCCGGTATCCTCGGCGGCTCCTCGTCCGGCACTTTGCTGGCCGCCGCCCTGCGCTACTGCCGCGATCAGACGCAGCCCAAGCGCGTGGTGACGCTCGTTTGCGACACCGGCTCGCGCTACCTCTCCAAGGTCTACAACGACAGCTGGGTGGCCGAGCAGGGACTGGTGGACCGCCACCTGCACGGCGACCTGCGCGACCTGATCGCCCGCACGCCCGGCGACGCCGTCACCGTCGGGCCGGAGGACACGCTGCTCACCGCCTACAACCGGATGCGCCAGGCCGACGTCAGCCAGCTGCCGGTGCTCGATGACGGCCGGCTGATCGGCCTGATCGACGAGAGCGACCTGCTCGAAGCCGTCGAGGACCGCCGCACCGACGGCCGCTTCCGTCAGCCGGTCTCCACCGCCATGACCGCTAAGCTGCGCACGCTGCAGGCGTCCGAGCCGCTCGACGTGCTGCTGCCGATCTTCGAGCGGGACGAGGTGGCGATCGTGATGGAGGGCAAGGAGTTCCTTGGCCTGATCACCCGCATCGACCTGATCAACTACCTGAGGCGCGCGGCGTGAGCGACGACAGCCCAGAGTCGGCGGGCGGCGGCCGCAACCAGCTCGACTTCGCCACCCGCGCCATCCACGGCGGCCAGCAGCACGACCCCACCACCGGGGCGGTGATGACGCCGATCTACGCCACCGCGACCTACGCCCAGTCGTCACCCGGGGTGCACCAGGGCTTCGAGTACTCGCGCAGCCAAAACCCCACCCGGTTCGCCCTGGAACGGGCGCTGGCGGACATGGAGAGCGGGACCAAGGGCTACGCTTTCGCCTCCGGTCTGGCCGCCATCGGCACGCTGCTGGAGACGCTCGACGCCGGCGACCACGTGATCGCCAGCGAGGACCTCTATGGCGGCTCATTCCGGCTGTTCGACAAGGTGCGCCGCCGCTCCGCCGGACTTGAGTTCAGCTTTGTCGATATGAGCGACGTCTCCGCGATCGAGGCGGCGATCACGCCGAAGACCCGGCTGATCTGGGCCGAGACGCCGACCAATCCGCTGCTGCGGCTGGCCGACCTCGAGGCGATCGCCGCGCTGGCTCGCCGCCGCGGCCTGACCGCCGCCGCCGACAACACCTTCGCCAGCCCCTACATCCAGCGCCCGCTGGAGCTCGGCTTCGACGTCGTGATGCACTCCACCACCAAGTATATCGGCGGCCACTCCGACGTGGTCGGCGGGGCGCTGGTGGTGGGCCAGAACGCGGCGCTCGGCGAGCAGCTCACCTTCCTGCAGAACGCGGTGGGGAGCATCGCCTCGCCGTTCGACAGTTTCCTCACCCTGCGTGGGTTGAAGACCCTGGCGCTGCGGATGCAGCGGCACTGCGAGAACGGCCTGGCCGTCGCCCGCTGGCTGGAGACGCACCCGGCGGTGCGCCAGGTGCTCTATCCGGGCCTGCCCAGCCACCCGCAGCACCCGCTGGCCCGGCGGCAGATGCGCGGCTTTGGCGGCATGGTCACCGTCATCCTCGACCGCGACCTGGCGGGCACGCGGGCCATGCTGGAGCGCACCCAGCTGTTCACCCTGGCCGAGAGCCTCGGCGGGGTCGAAAGCCTGATCGAGCACCCGGCGATCATGACCCACGCATCCATCCCCGCGGCGACCCGCGAGCGGATCGGCATCGCCGACTCGCTGATCCGCCTCTCGGTCGGTGTCGAAGCCGCCGACGACCTGATCGCGGACCTGGACCAGGCGCTGCGGTAAGTCCGATGACCGCCTAAGTCGGCGTCACGGTACAATAGAGGATCGCCTTGCGCGCCGTGGCGGCCCACTCGTCGGGCGGACCCAGGGCCAGGTAGCGCTCATAGAGCGCCTTGGCGGCGTCCAGCTCGCCGGCCCGCATACGCAGCTGGGCGAGGTTGAACAGGCCGTCCGAGTGCTTGGGATCGGTCTCCAGCACGCGCGCCAGTTCGAGCGCCGCGGCGTCGACCTTGCCGGCGGCTTCCAGCGCCTGGGCCAGATTGTAGCGGGCCTCGACGAAGCGGGGATCGCGGGCGAGGGCCTGCTGGTAGGCCAGCGCCGCCTGGTCGTGGGCGCCCTGCTCGAGGCGGATGTTGGCGAGGTTGTAGGGCGCGATCGGGTCCTTGCGATCGGCGCGGCCGCACAGGTCGTAAAGCCGCGCGGCCTCGTCGAGTTCGCCGCTGGCCTCGGCGATGGCGGCGGCCTCGAACAGGTCGTCGAGGCTGGCGTGATCCTCGTCGAGCGAGAGGACGCCTTGGCCTTCGAGCGTGGTCAGGCCGTCGTCCCACTGCAGCACCGGGACGCCGGTGCGCGTCAGCACGATCTTGTGGCGCCCCATCGGCGAGCGGTCGCGCGAGCGGGTCAGGATGGTCACCACTTCGCCGAGCGTGCGGCCCTTGAACAGGAGGTCGCCGGCGGTGCGGAACACGCCAACATCGCGGAAGCGGCAGGTGTCGCCGGTGAGGTGGGCCAGGTCGAACGCCGTCAGGATCTCGATGTCGTCGCGCCGCAGACCGGTTCCGGGCAGGACGGTCGCGAGCGGCAGCGTGCCCTTGGCTTCGGTCGGCTCGCCGGCCAGTTCGGCGGCGAACACCCGTTCGGCGAGGATCGGCAGCCCGCGCTCGCCAGCTGTCCGCAATCGTGAGGCAAGCGCGCCGCTGTCGATCAGCGGGGCGGCCAGCGCGCCGACGACCAGCACGTCGCTGCCCCGAGTCAGGTCGCGCGAGACCGCGCCGCCGCCCCTGACGATAGCTGACTGAAAACGATCGCGGGCGCCGGCCGAGAACCGGCCGTAGAGCGCAAACGCACGATCGCGAAACTCCATGGGCTCAAGCGGCGCTGGTCTTCTTCTTCTTTTCGGCCGGCTTGGCCGCGACCACCTTCGGCTCGGCCTTCTTCGCGCCGGCCTTGGCCGGGGCCGCCTTGCCGAGGCTGGGCGCTGGCGGGCGGCGCTCTTCCTCGATGCTGCGGCGAAGCGCGTCCATCAGGTTGACCACATTGCCGCGCTCTGGCGCCTTGCTGATCACCGGCTGGCCGCCGGCGATCTTCGACTTCACCAGTTCCATCACCGCGCCCTCGTAGCGATCCTCGAACGCCGCGGGGTCGAACTCGATCTGCTTCTGGGCGATGATCATGCCGGCCATCGCCAGCATCTCGTCGTTGATCTTGACGTTCAGCTTGTCGAGCGCGCTGGACGGCTCGCGGATCTCCTTGGCCGAGCGCAGGGTCATCATGCGGAAGCCCTCGGGGATCGGCTCGATCGCGACCTGGCGCTCGCGGCCGTTGAGCACGATGCGCGCGATGGCTACTTCGCCCACCTTCTTCATCGCCTCGAGGACGACCGCATAGGTCTCCTCCGCGATCGGGCCGTCGGGCGCCAGATAGTAGGTGGAGTCGAAATAGATCGGATCGATCTCGCTGGCCTTGACGAAGCCGTCGATGTCGATGGTCTTGCTGGACTCAATCTCGACCGCCTCCAGCTCGTCGTTGCTGACCACGACATAGCGGTCCTTCTCGAACTGGTAGCCCTTCACCAGATCGGCGCGGTCGATCTCGCCGAGCTCGGGGTCGTGATACTTCTGCTGCACGCGGTTCAGCGTGTCCTTGTGCAGAAGATTGAACGAGATCTTCCCGGCCGAAGCGGACGTGGCCGAATAGAGCTTCACCGGGCAAGAGACCAGCGACAGCTTCAGGTAACCCTTCCAGTACGCACGTCCTGCCATCACACCACCCTCTATGTCTTCAGTCCGACGTCACGACGCATCTTCGGCGTAATCTTGACGGCGCTGGATACTAACTCATCCCATGGGTCCTGGGCCAGCGTCTCAAGCCGCCTTGTCAGGTTGAGACGATTGAACGCGTCGCCCCCCGACAGCTTGCGAAGCTCGTCCCAGAAAATCGGCGTCGCCGCCGGAAATCCTGGACGCGCGCGCAGCGAATAGGACGCCACCGCGCTCGCGCCACGGCCGTTTCTTAGATAATCTAGGTAAATTCGGCCTTTACGACGTTCTTTTGATGCGACGGCGGTGAACAGGGTCGGATGATCCGCCGCCATCGCCCGCGCGAGCCCCTCGGCGAAGCCCTTCATTACCGGCCAGGTGTGGCCCTCCTCCAGCGCCACGACGATGTGCAGTCCCTTGCCGCCGGTGGTGCGCAGGAACGGCTGGAAGCCCAGCGTTTCCAATCGGTCGCGCAGGACCTCGGCGCCGTCACAGACCCTGGACCAGGGCAGGGCGGTGTCGGGATCGAGGTCCATCACCAGCCGGTCAGGGTGCTCGGGATCGTCGATCGTGCAGCCCCAGAGGTGGAACTCGATCGCGCCGAACTGCGGCATCGCCAGGAAGCCCCTCGGCTCGGTGATGGCGATGAACGCCGCGCGCTCCTTCTCGTCCGCCAGCTCGATCGTCACCACCCCGGGCGGCAGGCCGTTGAAGGCATGGCGCTGGTAGAAGCAGTCTTTCAGCTCGCCGGTCGGACAGCGGAAAATGGTCACCGGTCGGCGCAGCAGCTCGGGCAGCAGCCAGTCGCCGACGCGGGCGTAGTAGATCGCCAGATCCAGCTTGGTGACGCCGCTGCCGGCGAAGATCTCCCGCTCGGGGTTGGTCAAGCGCACCGAGGCAAGGTCGCGGTCCGAGACCAGACGGGGCTTCATCGCCCTGCCGGCCTGCTGCTTTGGCCGGGCGGCGAAGCTCATGAACACCGGCGCGCGCGGCGCATCGGTGCTGGAGCGGGTACGGTAGCCGATCTCGGCGGTGTAGTCCGGCTCGGTCCAGGTCACGCCCGGGGTGCGCGGCGTCTCCACCACCGAAGAGTCGCGCTCGATCTTCGACAGCGCCGCGTAGAGCTCGCGGCCCTTGGCGTCGCTGATGCCGGAGCCGACCCGGGAGGCGTAGACCAACTCGCCGTTCCGCTGCTCGGCGATAACCAGCGACGAGACGCACCGCGGCATGTTGCTGATGTAGCCGATGATCACGAAGGTCCCGACCTCGACCCGCTTGACCTTGACCCAACTGGCCGAGCGGGCCTGGACATAGCGAGCGTCCGCCTTCTTCGAGACGATCCCTTCCAGGCCCATGCGACTGGCCTCGGCGAACAGCGCATCGCCGTCGCCCTCGATGTAGTCGCTGAGCTGCAGGGGCGAGCGCTCGTCGATCAGCGGATCGACCAGCCCGGCGAGCGCCGCCTTGCGGTCGATCAGCCTGGCGGCGCTGAGGTCGTAGCCGTCGAGATAGGGCAGGTCGAAGGCGTAGTAGGTGAAGACCGAGCCGTCGCCCTCGTCCAGCGCCGCTTCCAGCAGGTTGAGCGAAGAGACGCCACGCGCGTCCTGCACCACCACCTCGCCGTCGAGGATCGCGCTCTTGCAGGGTAGCTTCTCGAACGCCTTGCCGAGCCCGCGATAGCGATGGGTCCAGTCCAGTCCGTTGCGGGTGATCAGCCGCGCCTTGCCGTCCTCGACGAACGCCAACGTGCGATAGCCATCGTGCTTGATCTCGTGCAGCCAGCCCTTGCCCTTCGGCGCGGCGTCGGCCTGGGCCGCCAGCTGCGGCTTCCAGCGGCTTGGCATCGGCGCCGCGACCGCGCCGGGGATCTTGGCGGCGATCTTGCGGGGCGCGCGCTTGCGCGGCGCCGGTTCTTCATCGACCGGACGGCCGGTGATGACGCTGTTCGGCTGTTCCACCAGCACGTCGTACTCGTCGATCGGCCGCGCGGCGGGGTCGCGCTCCTTGATCAACAGCCAGTTGGTCGCATCGTCCGGCAGGCGCTTCAGCATCCACCCGCCGCCGAGCTTCTCGCCGGCGAGGCGGAACTTGATCTCGCCCTTGGCCAGCAGCGCCTCGGGATCGGCCAGGGTGACCCACGTGCCGCGGTCCCAGACGATCATCGCGCCGGCGCCGTAGTTGCCGTCGGGGATGCGGCCCTCGAAGGTGGCGTATTCGAGCGGGTGATCCTCAACCAGCTTGGCGAAACGGCGGATTTTGGGATCGAGGCACGGGCCTTCAGGCACGGCCCAGCTCTTCAGCGTGTCGCCGATCTGCAGGCGCAGGTCGTAGTGCATGCGCCGCGCATGATGCTTCTGCACGACGAAGACCGGCGCGTCGGTCGACGCCGCCCCGCCGGCCGGCTCCGGGGTCTGCGCGAAGCGCCGCTTGGCGCGGTAAGTGTTGAGGCCTGAGGCCATCGAGCCGGTCCGTCGGCGGCGAAGACAAGCCGCCGCTCAACATGCCGCCGCGCCGCCCACCCGTCCATCCTGGCCGCCGCGGCCCGTGGCGCAGGCGCCGTCAGGCGCTATGCTGGCGGCATGGATGCCGAGCCGATCACCATCGCCATCGACGCCGCCGCGCCCGTCTCAGGCCTCTGGCTGGCGCCGGCGAAGGCCAACGCCTGCCTGGTGCTCGCCCACGGCGCCGGTGCGGGCATGACGCACCGCTCGATGGCGGCGACCGCCGAGGGCCTGGCCGCGCGCGGCGTCGCCACCCTGCGCTACCAGTTCCCTTACATGGAGAAAGGCGGCAAGCGGGTCGATCCGCCGCCCGTCGCCCACGCCGCGGTGCGGGCCGCGGCCGCCGAGGGCCTGCGCCGCGCCGGCAAGCTCCCGCTGTTCGCCGGCGGCCGCTCGTTCGGCGGCCGCATGACCTCGCAAGCTCAGGCGCTGGCGCCGCTCGAGGGCGTGCGCGGCCTGGTGTTTTTCGCCTTCCCGCTGCACCCCGCCGGCAAGCCGTCCGACGAGCGGGCGACGCACCTATCGGCGGTTTCGGTCCCTATGCTGTTCCTGCAGGGGACCAAGGACACGCTGGCCGAGCTGGACCTGCTGCAACCACTCGTCGCCCGCCTGGGGCCGCTGGCGACGCTGGCCCTGTCCGACGACGCCGATCATTCGTTCCACGCGCCGGCCAAGACCGGGCGCAAGGACGCGGAGGTGCTGGCCCAGCTGCTCGACACGGCCGTCGCCTGGATGGCGGCGCACTAAGCCCTAGCGCTGCGCGACGATGAACAGCCGCGAGAAGCCCAGCAGCACCTTGCCGTCAGCCATCGGCGGATAGGCGTCGGCGATCTTCGCCGTGTACCGGCCGAGGAACTGCGACCGCTCCGGCTCGCCCAGCGGGTCGAGGAAGGGGCGCAGGCCGGTGCTGCGGACGAACTCGACGATCGACGACGCATCCGCGAGCACGTGGTTGTAGATCGTGTGCCAGACGTCGAGCCTGGCTGCATGAGGCTGCAAGGCCTCGTAGTAGGCGCGGGGCGGGGGCAGGGGTTGGCGCGAGGCCGCCGTCAGCGTCCCAGCCCAGGCTCCCTCCTGCGCGACCTCGCGCATCAGCCGGTGCGTCGTCTGGTTGACGTTGTCCGGCATCTGCACGGCCAGGACGGCGCCGGGCTGCAGGGCGGCCAGCACCCTCGGCAGCTGGGCGAAGTGGTCCGGGACCCACTGGTAGGTCGCGTTGGCGAACACCAGCTCGGTATGGGGCGCCGGAATCCAGGTGGCGGCGTCGGCAGGCTCGAAGCGCAGGGCGGGCAGGCGCCTCTGCGCCTCCTCCAGCATCGCCGGCGAGTTGTCGAGGCCGACGATGTCGGCGCCGGGATAACGCTGCGCCAGCAGCTCGGTGGAGTTGCCTGGTCCGCAGCCGATATCGACCACACTGCGCGCCGCGGCGAGCGGCACGTGGGCCAGCAGATCGGCGGCGGGGCGGGTGCGCTCGTCTTCGAACTTCAGATAGGTGGCAGGGGACCAGTCGGTCATCGGTCGTTTCCTCGTGCAAGAGGGGAGGGCGCGCGGCGGCGGTCGGCACGCTGCAGCGCGCTGGGCGTCAGTTTTGGGAGGAGCAGGCAGGATCACGGGCCTCAGGCCCGGGCCAGCGCTCGCTGTCGTCGCCGTTCGAGCGCCTGGCGCCCAAACGCCGTCAGGAAGACGGCCGGCGGACGCTCGTCATGCCGGCGGACCACGTAGCCGAGGTCGACCGCATCTTCCCAGATGGTCAGCCGGGGACAGGACGTTCGCCAGACGTCCATGACCTCTGTGTAGGGGCGCGGCGAAATCGCCAGCCACTCCAAGAAGTCGAAAACGAGGGGATTGATGGAGGGGTCGGGCGCGATGCCCGACAATCCCGAGGCGGGACTAGTCTTCATAGTCTTTCTCCCGGCGCCGGCAGGAGGGGCGCACAGGGCCCCAACGCGTCGCGTAACGGCGCAAATATCGGCCGTAAGCGGGGCTTTGGCAAGGCGCGGGCGCCGCGCAGCCGGCGTCGCACCACGTGGCGCCACGAGCACACTGCGAGGCCCGACCGCTCTGGCGCGCTGGTGTCATCAGACTGACAACTCAACGTCACGAAACCGTTGTTCGCCGAGCCTATCGAGGGGTTCTGTTTGATAGGTCGGGACACTGCGTTCGCCACCAGGCGGCGCGGTCTTGGGGGACGGAAAGTATGGAATCGAATCTTGGGACACGCTCCTGCAGGAGCGTGCGCGGCGCGTTGGGGCTCACCGTTTCGAGCGCAGCGCTAGTCGTGGCGATGTTCGCCGGTCCAGCCTTGGCGGCGGACTCGACGGCGGCCGCCGACACCACGACGCCCGCGCCGGTCTCCGGCGGCGGCGCCGGCGCGGAGGGCACGGAGGTCTCCAGCATCGTGGTCACCGCCGAGAGCGCCGCGGGCGCGGCGGCGGCGCCCACCAAGGCCTCGCTGGACCAGACCCAGCCTGAGTCGATCATCAGCCGCGGCTACATCGAGCAGGTGACCCCTGAGGCCGGCGGCTGGACCACCGTCCTCACGGTCGCTCCCAGCGTGTCGGGCATCACCTCCAACGGCGGCGGCATCGGCGACTACAACGTCGTTTCGATTCGCGGTTTCAAGGACGGGCAGTTCAACCTCACCTTCGACGGCATCGCCTTCGGGGACACCAACGACCCGACCCACCACGGCGCCGACTATTTTCCCGCTTCCACCATCGGCGCGGCGGTGGTCGACCGCGGCCCTGGCGCGGCCGGCGATCTGGGGCAGGAGAACTACGGCGGCGCGATCCACTTCTTCACGCCCGACGTCAGCGACACGCTCGGCGCGGTGCAGAAGTTCACGTTCGGAAACTTCGGCACCAAGGCGTCGGTCACCACCATCAACACCGGCGAGATCCCGCAACTCGGCGGCGCCAAGCTGCTGCTGAACTTCGACGAGCGCTGGTCGGACGGCGAACTGAGCGGTTCCAGCGGCCACCAATACAACCAGATGTTCAAGTTCGTAGCGCCGCTCGGCGACAAGGTGGTGCTGACGCTGTTCGGCACGCACCAGTACAACTTTTTCCATTTCGAAGATTCGTCGGGGCCTGGTCAAACTTGGCAGCAGACCTTGCTGTTCGGCAAGAATTTTTCGATGAACAATGATCCGAACAGCGAGCACTTCGTAGGCTATAATCACGAACTAAAGCGGACTGATTTCGAATATGCGGATCTGAAATACCAAGTAGAGCCAACGATATCGCTTGAGGATCAGCTTTACACCTACTGGTACTCGAACAAGACCAAGTCGACCAACGACCTCACCGGCGACAGCGGCCCGGACCTGAACGCCGCCGGCACGAACCCCAACACCTCGGCGCCCAACGTCACCAAGCCGCCCGCCAGCGCCTCCGACATCGGCGGCTACGACAAGCTCAATGAGTACCGAGTGGTCGGCGACATCGTTCGCATCAACAAGGATTGGTCATTCGGGACGCTGAAGTTCGGCGGCCTTGTCGAGGGCTCGCGCACCTTCCGCCACAACTGCTTCATCGACTTCACCCTCGGCGGCGCGCCGGACAACAAGTTTTTTCCGCCGAAGTACCCCTTCACCACCAACTGCAAGCTGCTGGAGGAATCGAGCTGGCTGCAGGGTCAGTTTTTCGCCGACTTCAATTGGCGCGTCACCGACAAGCTGACCATCTCGCCGGGCTTCAAGTACGTCGACTTCACCCGCGGCGTTAACGCCACCCACGAGAACGTCGGCGGCGGTGCGAAGAACCAGGCGCTGGTGGCGACCAACAACTACGCCAGCCCGCTCTACTTCCTGACCGCCAACTACAAGATCATGCCGTACTGGTCCGTCTACGCTCAGGCAGCGACCAGCTTCCTGATCCCGTCGCTTTCGTCGCTATACGTGACGGGCGCCAACCTACAGGCCGTCCAGCCCGCGACAACTGACAACTATCAGATCGGCACGGTCTATACGCGCGGCGCGGTCACCGCCGACCTCGACGCCTACTGGATCAACGCGACCAATATCGAGGTAGCGTGCACAGTGCCCGATCCGACCGTTGTCACCGGCCGGTCCGCGGCGTTCTGCAACGCCGGCAAGGCCCGTTACAGCGGCGTGGAAGGCGAGGCGGCCTACGCGTTCGACTTCGGACTATCGATATTCGCCAACGCTTCGGTGAACGAGGCCGAACAGCTCGCCACCCCCGCTAACCCGGCGAACGGCATCCCGACTGCGACCGTGCAGCAGCGCCTGGCCGATGCGCCCGGCTGGACCGCCGCCGTCGGCGGCATCATCAACCACGGTCCGTGGCAGGGGTCTTTGACCTACAAGCGGGTTGGCGGCTGGGTCGACTACAACGGCGGCGCCACCTTCCACCTGCCCGGCTACGACACGCTTGACCTCTCTGCCGGGTACGACTTCGGACACCACGTCAAGATCAAGCTGCAGGTCTTCAACCTGCTGGATACGCGGGCGGTGTCGTCGTTTGTACCGGGCGGCAATACGGTCGCCTTGATGCCCGCTGGCGGGCTCGGCTCTGACGGACAGCCGGACCAGGCCATCTACACCTATCAGGCCGGCCGGCAGGTCGAGCTCACCCTGATCGGGAAGTTCTAGGAACCAAGGGCTCGCGCCGCGGCGAGAGCCTCGCCGACCCGCGCCAGCGCCGCCTCGACCGGCTGGGTTTCGCCCAGCAGGTTGAAGGTCCGGTACAGCGAGAACACGCAGTGGCCGTGCACCGTGGCCACCAGCGAGCGGGCCAATGAGGCGACGTGGTCCGGCGCGGCGCGGGGAAGGGCGGCGGCGATCTCCGCGGCCACCACGCCCATCAGCTCGGCGACCTTAGCCTGGTACCAATCCGGCGCCGGGCGGCCGTCAGAGAGGTTGTACTCGTAGATCGCCACCCAGGTCTGGCGGTGCTCGGCCGCGAACTCGAAGTAGCCGCGCACCAGGGTTGCGATGCGATCGTCGTCCTCGCTTTCCGCCAGCCGCGTCCGCAGGTGGGTCAGCCAGAGCGACAGCGTGCGGGCGTTGATCGCCAGCATCAACTCGTCGTAGCTGCCGAACACATTGTAGAGCGTGCCGACCGAGTAGCCGATCCGCTTGGCGACGTCGCGCGCCGAGAAGTGCGCCAGGCCGACCTCGGCCAGCTGCCGGTGGCCTTCCTCCAGCATCAGTTCTCGCAGCTCGCTGCGCGTGTGGTCCGATCGGCGTCCCATCACATCTCCGAGATTAATTGAACACTGCTCAAAATAATAATTGAACACCGATCAATTTCATGGTCCAAGCGCCTGGCGTCAAGTGGAATTGTCCGCGGCGACGCCTGGAGCCAAGCAATGCTCGCCACGGAAAGTCCCCTCGAGCGGGGGACGGCGAACCGATCGGGGGGCGCCGGCGTCCCCGTCTACATCACCGGCACGGCGGCCTTCCTGCCGGGCGAACCGGTGGCGTGCGAGCAGATGGAAGACTTCATCGGCCGCATGCCGGCCGGCTGCTCGGCGTTCGGCCGCCGGGCGCTGCGCTGGAACGGCATCCAGCGTCGGCACTATGCGCTGGGCGCCGACGGCCGCTGGCTCCACTCCAACGCCTCGATGTGCGCCGACGCGGTGCGGGCCGCGATGGACGTCGCTGGGCTTGATCTGCGCGACCTCGACTGCCTCGCCGCCGCCACCACCCAGGGCGACCTGCTGGTCCCCGGCCACGCCAGCGCCGTGCACGGGGAGCTTGGCGGCGGGACGCTGGAGCTGGCCAGCTTCCAGTCGGTCTGCGCCTCGTCGCTGATGGCGGCCAAGTACGCCTGGATGGCGGTCAAGAGCGGCGAGGCCGGCTGCGCCGCCGCGGTCGCCGGCGAGTTCTCGTCGCGCTGGTTTCGGCCGTCGTTCTATCAGGGCACCGAGCTCATCGACGCCAAGGGCCGGCTGGCGATGGCCGCCGACTTCCTGCGCTTCACGCTGTCGGATGGCGCCGGCGCGGTGGTGATGGAGCGCCAGCCGCGAAGCGAGGGGCTGAGCCTCAAGGTCGACTGGATCGACCTCACCTCGCTCGCCGGCCAGTTCGACCCGTGCATGTGGGCCGGGGCGACGCCGGAGGGCCGCACCGAGCGGGACGGGGCCTGGAGCTGCGCCGGCCCGGCGGCGGCCCACGCCAGCGGCGCGATCGCGCTGCAGCAGGACTTCACGCTGCTGAAGTCGGTGATCCGCGCCTGGATCGGGGTCTATCTGCAGAAGGTCGACGCCGGCCGCATCGATCCCGCCGCGGTCGACCACCTGCTCTGCCACTACTCGGCCCAGTCGCTGCGCGAGGAGATCGTCGGCCTGCTGGAAGCCACCGACGCGATGATCCCGCAGGAACGGTGGTTCACCACCTTGCAGGACAGCGGCAACGTCGGCTCGGCCTCGATCTGGATCATGCTCGACGGCCTGATGCGGTCTGGCCGGCTGAAGGCGGGCCAGAAGATCCTCTGCATCGTGCCCGAGAGCGGCCGGGCGATGGTCGGCTTCATGATGCTCGAAGTCGTGGAGGCCGCGTGATGGGCGCCGCCGTTCACATTGTGCTCGATCCGGCCGAGATCGAGATCGCCGTCGTGCTGCGCAAGCTCGCCGTGGTCTGGGCCGGCTTCGAGGCGCGTCTGGAGGCGACGCCGCTGATCCGCAAGCTGACCCGCGGCCGCTTCGAGCTGGCCGACTACCACGCGTTCCTGATCCAGCTGCGCCAGCAGGTGAAGGATGGGGCGCTGTGGATGTCGCGCGCGGCCTCCAACATCGACGAGGCGCACCTGGAGCTGCGCTCGCTGCTGATGCGTCACGCGGTGACCGAGCACCGCGACTTCCGGCTGCTGGAGGCGGACTTCGTGGTTTCCGGCGGCGAGCTGGAGGCGATCCGCGGCGCCGAGAAGAACCTTGGGTCCGAGGCGCTCTCGGCCTGGATGTTCCACGAGGCCTCGCAGCCCAACCCCTTTGGCCTGCTGGGCGCGATGTTCATCATCGAGGGCCTGGGTTCGATCAAGGCGGTGGAGTGGGGCGCCCGCGTCGCCAGGCGGCTGGACCTGCCGAACGAGGCCGTGCGCTTCCTGCTCTACCACGGCGAAAACGACGCCGGTCACATGGAGGAGTTCGCCGCCATGCTGCGGATGGTGGCGCCCGAAGCGACGACGGCGGCGCGCATCGTCCGCTGCGCGGAGGTCACGGCCCGGCTTTACGCGCTACAGATCGAGGAGATCACGTCGTGAGCGCCGCCGCCCGCCCCGCGGATGGGGACCCCTTCGATGTCAGCCGGTTCGATCCGCGCGACCCGGATCCCT
This sequence comes from Caulobacteraceae bacterium, assembly GCA_035604515.1. GTDB lineage: Bacteria > Pseudomonadota > Alphaproteobacteria > Caulobacterales > Caulobacteraceae > Acaudatibacter. The sequence goes on from DATNIH010000302.1 coordinate 45,716, forward strand.
GGCTGGCGCTCTATCTCGATCAGAGCCTGCCGATCGACGACGGCGCCAAGCGCGCCCTGCTGCTGGGCAACCGCTCGCTCTCGCGGCGCTGGCTGTTCCCGATCCTGCGGCCGTTCATCTTCGCCGGGTTCCTGCTGATCAAGGGCCTGCGCGGCCTCTCGCCCCGCGCACCCAACCTCAACCGCACCCTGCACCGGCTGATCCACTGGGGCCTCAAGCACTTTGCTTCGCCCCAGGCCAACACCCTGATCCTGCGCCACTTCCATATCGGCACCGAGATCCTGGCCTTCATCAAGGCCAACGCCGGGCCGGTCGAGATCGACAGCAAGCCGCTGCGCCCGAGGCGCTTGAAGGACCTCGAGGACAATGTGTTCCTGCAGCACGACCTCAACGTCTTCAACTTCATCATCCAGCTCAATGCCAGCCTGCGCGCCCAGGGCCGCGACCTGGCGCCGGTGGACCAGCCCGACTTCTCGATGATCTCCGACAGCTTCGAGCTGGACCCGCTGCCGACCGGGCCGCTCAACGTCATCGACGTGCAGACCGCGGTCGAGGCCTACACGCCGCTCTACGCGCTGCTGCTGCCGCGCAACGACTTCGTGCGCGCCTCGAACTCGCTGCAGCTGGACGAGGTGGTCGCCGTGGCGATCGCCAAGATCCTCGGCACGCCCTACCACCTGGCCTTCATCAAGAACGGGCATCCGCTCGTGCCGCTCTCGACCCTGCAGGCCGGCTACCGGCTGATGATGCACGGCCTCGACTGCGAGGGCCTGCACGGCTGGCTGCGGGTGCTGAAGGCGCGCCAGTCCGCCGGCCTGCCGATCGAC